>DASYKL010000138.1:0-1500 GCA_035995405.1 Chloroflexota bacterium | reverse complement strand
CGGCGCGAGCAAAGCGGCGCTGGAGCACCTGTCGCGCGTCCTCGCCGCCGAGCTCGATGGCACAGGCGTGCGGGTGTATGTGGTCGACCCGGGTGACATGGACACGGCGATGCACCGCGCCGCCGAGCCGGGGGTCGACCTGTCGCATCTGCCAGGTCCGCGGGCCGTCGCGCCAGCGTTCGTACGCCTGCTCGATGAGGGTGCCGCAAGTGGCCGGTTTCAGGCGCAAGAGCTGTTGGCGCTGGCGGAGGTCTGAGGCGGTGGCTGTTCCGGTAGCTGTCAACAGAGGTCGCAGCGGCTGCGGCGCCGAAGACCACTGCGCCGTGTTAGCGCTCACAACGTTGAGCCAGTCGTGCGACCGGGCGGCGTCCGCCGCGTCGCCCAAGACGCCTCAGTCGTCGCCGCCGTCGATGGCTGAGCCTGAGTCGATCGAGTCACGCCCGTGGCTCGATTTCGAGCTGCCGGCCGAGCTCGAAGCGCACGAGCCGCCTGAAGCGCGCGGTCTGGCGCGCGACCAGGTGCGGCTGCTCGTCAGTCATCTGGGGAGTGATGCGCTCGAACACGGCCGCTTCACCGACCTGCCTAACGTCTTGCGTCCCGGCGACCTGGTGGTGGCCAACGACTCGGCGACGGTCGCCGCGGCGCTGCCGCTGTACCGCAACGACGGCAGCGCGGTCATGGTCCACGTCTCGACCCATATCCAGGCCGACTTGTGGGTGGTCGAGCCGCGCCATATCACCCCCCGCGCGGGCGAAGTGTTAGCGCTAACCACGACGGTCGCATCTCAGTCCACGAGCACAGTGTTTGCGTTACCAGGGTCGTCTGCAACTCACGCCGCGAGCGAAGTGTTAGCGCTAACAAGATCCTCGGCAGCACAGTCCCAGAGCCCAGTGTTAGCGCTAACAGCGTCGTCTCCATCTCAGTCCCAGAGCGCAGTGGTAGCGCTAACAGGGTCGTCGGCAGCTGACTCCAGCCCGGGCGTGGTAGCGCTAACACCGTCAGCCGACAGCCACACCACGCTGCGCCTGCTGGCCCCGTATAGCGGCTCGCGCCGCCTGTGGGTCGCCCAGTTCGCACCGCAAACCGACGTCGCCGCCCTCTTGCGGCGCCGCGGCCGGCCCATCGCTTACCCCTACGTGACCCAGCCGTGGCCGCTGCACATGTACCAGACCGTCTACGCCGGCCCGCCAGGCTCAGCCGAGATGCCGTCCGCCGGTCGCGCCTTCAGCCCCGACGTCCTCGAACAGCTACAGCACCGCGCCGTGCAGTTCGCCACCCTGACCCTGCACACCGGGGTCGCCAGTCTGGAAGGCCACGAGCGACCCTACGCTGAGGAATACTGGATCCCCTCCTGCACCGCCGCGGCCGTCCAGGCAGCGCGCGTCGATGGCCGGCGCGTCATCGCGGTCGGCACCACGGTCGTGCGCGCGCTGGAAAGCGCGGCCGATGCAGGCGCTGGAGAGGTCGTTGCCAGCCATGCCTGGACCGACCTGGTCATCA
>DASYKL010000137.1:0-8097 GCA_035995405.1 Chloroflexota bacterium | reverse complement strand
CGGCTGCCAGGCGTCTATGTCCCGGCCAAGTACGCCATTGGCTACGCGGCGGACGGGACTATTGAACGCGTTACACCTGACAGTGCGGATCTAGCCTTGCCCGTGGCGCGCCTGAACGCGCGCAACGTCAACGAGTTTCAGACGATGACCACCGTCGTCAGCCCAGACATCGAGCTCGGCGACATGTTCTTGCTCGAGATGACCCGCGGCTGTGCACGGGGCTGTCGTTTCTGCCTGGCCGGCTACACGTCGCTGCCCGTGCGGCATCGCAACGTCGACCACCTCATGGAAGGCGTCAAGCATGGTCTGCAGCTGCGCAAGCGTGTCGGCTTGATCTCGGCGGCGACATCCGATCATCCCAACCTGGAGCAGCTGCTCGAAAGGATGATGGCCGAGGGCGCCGAGGTCTCGCTGTCGTCGTTGCGAATCGATCGCATCAGTCCCTTTCTGGTCGAGGCGCTGGTCCGCAGTGGAACCAAGACGATCACGCTTGCGCCCGAAGCAGGCAGCCAGCGCATGCGCGATGTCATCAACAAGCGACTCACACACGAGCAGATTGTCCAGGCTGCCGATCTTGCTGGCCGTGGTGGTATCCCGAAAGCCAAGCTGTACTTCATCGTCGGACTGCCAGGCGAAACCGATGACGACGTACGCGAGCTGGCGGCGCTGTCAGGCGAGGTGCTGCGCCAGATGCGCGAGCACAATCGTGGTGCGCGTGTCGCGGTCAATCTGTCACCACACGTGCCGAAAGCCCAAACAGCGTTTCAATGGGAGCCGATGGAGTCGGTCGAGACCAGCAACCGCCGCATCAAGATCGTGCAGCAAAGCCTGGCTCATCTGGGAATCGATGTGCGCTTCGAGGCGCCGGCTTCACAGCGCGTGCAGGCCATTCTGGCGCGCGCCGACCGGCGCGTCACACCAGTGCTGCTGCAGACGTCGCGCTTGCAGCAATTCGAGCCCAATCTCCGAGCACATGGGCTCGACCCGGAGTTCTATCTGGGAGCGATGAATCCAAACGGCATCATGCCCTGGTCGGTTGTCTCAACGGGCGTGCCGGAGTGGTACCTCAAGCAGGAGTTCGGTCGAGCACGCGGCATCGGTGGGCAGGACGTACCCCTGCTTGACCTGCCGCCCAAGGCGGCCAAAGTGGTCGAGGCAGCCAGGCTCGCTGGAACCGCGGCTTGAGCCTGGAGCTCTTCACGTTTGCCAACCTGGCAGCGTTGCCAGGCGTCGTGCACGGCATCACCACACGCGCGGGCGGTGTGAGCGAAGGACGTTGCGCGTCGCTGAATACGAGTTACTCAGTGGGCGACGAGACGGAGCGCGTGGACGAGAACCTGCGACGGATCGAGGCTGCATTTGATACCCGTCGCAAAGATGTGTTTTCCGCGTATCAGGTTCACGGCCGAGCCGTAACCCTGGTGGAGCAGGGGACGCAGTCGAGGCCACACTGCGACGTACTGGTCACGCGGTCGCCCAAAAAGACGCTGCTGTTGCGCTACGCGGACTGCACGCCGGTCTTGCTGGCCGACCCGAAGCAACGCGCCGTGGCAGCGGTCCATGCAGGTTGGCGGGGCAGCGCAGTAGGGGCGGCTAGCGCGGCAGTGGAGGCCATGGTCGACGCATTTGGCAGTCGACCGGGCGACATCGTGGCTGGCATCGGACCGGCTATCGGGCCGTGCTGCTATGAGGTTGGCGCCGACGTGGTCCAGGCGTTTGGGCCGACGCGCGAGGCCCTGTTCGGCGACGGCAAGTTGGACCTGTGGGAAGCCAATCGACAGGCGCTGCTCGAGGCAGGCGTACCGGCGGCGCAGATCGAAGTGGCTGGTATCTGCACGAAATGCCAGGCTGAGCAGTTCTTTTCGCATCGGGCCAACAACGGGCAGCCCGCCGGCCGCTTCGCCGGTCTGATTCGGGTGGTCTGATGGTTGTCGTGGACGGCATCGCCCAGAACCTGAAGCGGATCGAGGAAGAGATCGCGCTCGCTGCGACACGTGCTGGGCGCCAGGCCGAGGAGATCACCCTGGTGGGCGTGTCGAAGACGCAACCGGCACGGGCTGTCGCCGAAGCGGTCATGGCGGGGTTGCGGCATATCGGCGAGAACCGCGTCCAGGAGGCGGTAGCCAAGTTCGGCAGGCTCGATGAGCTGCTCGGCGATTCGGCGCGGCCGATACGGCACCTGGTCGGGCATTTGCAGACCAATAAAGCGGCAGAGGCGATTGACCTGTTCGAGCGAATCGACTCGGTAGACAGCCTCAAGCTGGCGCAGGCGCTGGGTCGCCGCGTCCCGCTCGGTCGCGAGCTGGCAGTCCTTCTGGAGATCTATGTCGGCGATGACCCTGCGCGGCCAGGATTGCGCGTCGAGGGGCTGGTTGAGGCGGTCGGCGCGATCGTCGAGGTGCCCGGTATCCGGGTGGAAGGGCTCATGACCGTGGCGCCCCTGGGCGGTGACCCGCGAGCGGCGTTTCGGCAAGTCGCGGCGCTGAAACAAATGCTGGCTGCCGCGTTCCCGCGTGTACACTTCGGCCATCTCTCCATGGGCATGAGCGAGGATTTTTCGATCGCAATTGAAGCTGGCGCGACAGAAGTTCGCGTCGGCACCGCGCTGTTCGGCCCGCGCAAGCCGAGGCCCTGAGACATGCCGTATCTGATCACGTTTTTGGGTCTGCTCCTTCAGATCCTGTGGCTAGCCATCCTGGTTCGGGTGATCCTGTCATGGTTCCCCGTAGACCCGTCCAATCCCATCATCCGCATCGTCTGGGAGATCACCGAGCCAGTCCTTGCGCCGGTCCGTCGGGTGTTGCCAAAGATCGGTATGTTCGACCTGTCGCCGCTAGCAGCGTGGCTGGTGATCAGCTTTTTGGCCCAGCAGTTCGGCGTCCGCGTCGGGTTCTGAGGGGAGCTGGGAGTTGGGAGTTGGGGATTAGCTCCCAGCTCCTAACTCCTAGCTCCTAGCTCCTGTCTCCGCCACGCGGCGCGCTCCAGACGCATGTCATGGAACATGCTCTCCAGGCCGAGCGGCCCGCGACGAAACAGGTGGCGCACGTAGGCGAACTGCGGGTCGTTGGTCACGTCTGGTCCGATGTGCGCGTCCCAGTGTGAGCCGACGCTCGAAAAGCCTAGCGCTTCATAGCACTTCCGGGCGCGGACGTTGTGCGCCGCGACGCTGAGCAGCATGCGTTCGAAGGCCATGTCGTCGAAGTAGTGGTGCAGGAATGCGCCGAGCGATTCGGTGCCGTAGCCACAGCTCAGATAGTCCGGATGCAGGTCGATCCCGAGGACCGCCGAGCGTTCCTCATGGCGGACGTGGCGCAAAAAGATTCGACCGATCATCGTGCCCGTCTCATCTTCGACGGCAAAAGGGATCTGCCGCTGTCGATGGGTGATGTCTTCGAACCAGCGCGTGCGCTGGTCAGGCGACATGCGGCGCGGGCTCGTACCAACCAGCAATGGCTCGACGTAGTCTGGCCAGGTCTGCCACACGTCGACGTCCGCACGGGTAAACGCCCGCACGCGAGTGCGCGGTCCAGCAGCCACAGTGTCGCGGTCGGCGATTGCCATGTTCGTGCGTCAGCTCGGTCGCAGCCGGTGTGCCAGGAGACGTTCGTGCAGCGTCGCCAGGTCGGTGAGATCGATGTCCACGATCTTACGCCGACTTCGCGCGCCGCCGGTCAAGCGCACCTGGCGCGGGCGCAAGCCGAGGGCGCTCGCCACCGCTCGTTCGATCGCCACATTCGCCTGGCCTTCGACCGGTCGAGCTATCACCGCAACGTCGAGAATGCCGTCAGCCGTGTACTCGACGCGCTCGGCGCGAGCGCCAGGGTGAGCAACGACGGTCAAGCGCAGCATTGCCCGTATCATGTCACGTCAACGATGCCCGCCTCGTCGTTTCAAGCGCCCCGCGGTACGCAGGACATCCTGCCGGAGGACGCGCCGTACTGGGCTTTTATCGAAGCCGAGATGCATCGCCAGGCGCGCCTGGCGAACTACGGTGAGATCCGCACGCCCACGTTCGAAGACACGGCCGTGTTCCAGCGCGGCGTCGGCGCGACGACCGACATTGTCGAGAAAGAGATGTACACGTTTCTCGACAAAGGTGGCGACAGCATGACCCTGCGGCCCGAGGCCACCGCCGGCATCATCCGCGCCTACAACCAGCGCGGGATGTCGAGTCGGCCCCAGCCTGTCAAGCTGTTCACGCTGCTGACGATGTTTCGATACGACAAGCCACAGAAGGGCCGCTTGCGCGAGTTCCACCAGATCGACTTTGAAGGCATCGGCGAAGCTGACCCGCTGCTTGACGCCGAGCTGGTGGCCTTGCAGTGGCGTCTCTATGCCGCGTTGGGCCTGCGTAATCTGAGCTTGCAGGTCAACAGTATTGGTGACGCGAAGTGTCGGCCAGCCTACGTAGCCAGGTTGGCCGAGTACTTTCGCGAGCACCTGGACGGCTTGTGCGAGGAATGTCGACGACGGCTGGATAGCAATCCTTTGCGTCTGCTCGACGAGAAGAAACCGGAGTGTCAGGCTGTTCTGGCTGGCGCGCCGCGCAGCGCCGACCACTTGTGTGACGAGTGCCGCGCGCACTTCCAGGCGTGGCTCGGCTACATCGACGCAGACGGCATCCCGTACACCATCAACCCCAGATTGGTGCGTGGTCTGGACTACTACACCCGTTCGGTGTGGGAGGTCTGGCCACCAGTCGTTGGAGCCCAGAGCACCATTGGCGGCGGGGGACGGTACGACGGGTTGGCTGAGCAGCTCGGCGGGCGACCCACGCCCGGGGTCGGCTTCGCCAGCGGTGTCGAGCGGATCATTCTCGAGCTGAAAGAGCAAAACGTCGCGGTGCCGGCGACCTCTGGTTTGAGTGCGTTCCTGGTGTATCAGAACGAAGGCGGTAAGCGGGTGGCGTTCCGCCTGGCCGAGACGCTGCGCCAGCACGGCCTGTCGGCCGATCTGTCTTTCGGCGATCGCAAGCTCGGCAAACAGCTCAGCGCCGCGGATCGGGCTGGTGCGCACTTCGCCCTGATTCTTGGAGATGACGAGCTGGCCAGTGCCACGGTGACGCTGAAAGACTTGCGAACCGAGGCCGAGCAGCGCCGCGTGCCACTGGACGAGGTAGTGCACGTCCTGGACGAAGCGTCAGATGGCGCGGCTCACTGAGGGCGCGCTCAAGCGGCTCGAGGAGGCGCGGCAACGCGCCGACGAGTTGTCCACTGAGCTGTCCAACCCCGCCACATTCGAAGACGCACGCCGCGCCGCCGAGCTGGGCCGCGAGCAGGCGGAGCTTGCGCCGATCGTCGAACAATTCACGCTGTACCAAACCCTGGTCAGCCAGATCGCGGAAGCTGAAGAGATGCTCGCCGATGGCGCCAACGACGAGATGCACGCGTTGGCCGAACAGGAGCTGGCCGACATCGAGCCGCGCATCGAGACAATCGTGTTGGGCATGCAGGACTTTCTCAGGCCACGGGACCCGAACGATCAGCGCGATGTCATTCTGGAAATTCGTGGCGCCGAGGGCGGCCAGGAAGCGAATCTGTGGGCTGCCGACTTGATGCGGATGTACATGAAATACGCCGAGCTCAAAGGCTGGAAAGTCGAAGTCCTGAACACCAGCGAGACTGATCTCGGCGGCGTCAAAGAAGTCATCTTCGAGCTGCATGGCCGCGGCGCATACTCACGTCTCAAATGGGAAGGCGGCGGGCATCGCGTCCAGCGCGTCCCCGAAACCGAGGCCCAGGGCCGCATTCACACTTCCGCGGCGACGGTCAGCGTGCTGCCCAAAGCTGAAGAGGTCGACGTGGCGATCAAGGATGAAGACGTACGCGTCGATGTCTATCGTGCTGGCGGTCATGGCGGCCAGGGCGTCAACACGACGGACTCGGCCGTGCGTCTGACGCATCTGCCTACCGGGCTGGTGGTGACGTGTCAGGACGAGCGTTCGCAGCTCAAGAACAAAGCGCGGGCCATGGCCGTCCTGCGCTCGCGCCTCTTCGAGATGGAGCTCCGCAGACAGCAAGAAGAGGTTGGCAGTGCGCGCAAGCTGCAGGTCGGTTCGGGTGAACGGGGGAGCAAAATTCGCACGTACAACTTCCGCGAAAACCGGGTCACCGACCATCGTTTTGGACTGACGCTGTACAACCTGGACCGCATCCTGGAAGGGCTGCTCGACCCGTTGTTGGACGCGATCGCCGAGGCTGAAGCCATGGCTGGCGAGGACGCTGCCTGACGACAAGTGCTGAGGCTGTAGCGACGGCGGCGCGACGGTTGAAAGCATCTGGCTCGCCGAGCGCGCGCGTCGATGCGCAGCTGCTGCTGCGACACGTCACGGGCTGGTCGCGTACGCAATTGCTGGCGCACCCCGAGCTGGTCCTCTCTTCCAGCGAGGAAGCGGCGTTCGCCGAGCTGGTCGCGCGACGCGAAGTCTCCGAGCCGATTGCGTACCTGGTCGGCGAACGCGAGTTCTATGGCCGCGTCTTTCGCGTCGACCGCCGCGCGCTGATTCCGCGGCCGGAGACCGAGCTGCTGGTGGACCTGGGACGGGTAGCCGTCGCGCGGTGGCGGTCGGCACGCATCGAGCCGACGGTTATCGATGTAGGCACGGGCTGTGGCGCGGTGGCGGTCAGCCTCGCGGCCGAGGCGAAGGTGAGCGTACTGGCCACGGACGTGTCGTTCGAGGCGTTGTCGCTGGCTCGCGAGAATGCGACACAGCTCGCTCCGGGCCGGGTGAAGTTTGCCCAGGCCAGTCTGCTGGACGGTGTCCGTGGGCCGCTACACGTGGTCCTGGCCAATCTGCCGTATGTGCCGTCAGAGCGGCGGCTGCCGGCGGATGTGGCTGACTACGAACCGTCGATTGCGATTTTCGGGGGGAAGCGCGGGACGGAATTGATCGAGCGGTTCTTACCAGCCGCCCGTGAGCTTCTGGCGCCAGGCGGTGAAGTGGCCGTCGAGCTCGACGAAGAAGAGCAGGCGGCGCCTATCGCCGACTTCGCCCGCGAGCTGTTCTCGGGGGCGGAGGTCAGCGTGCAGCGAGATGCTGGCGGCTACGACCGCGTGGTCCGCGTGGTCAGTCCGGATCGTTGACACCGACAGACGGGGTTGGCGTCGGCGCGTCGAGCCGATCCAGCGCGCGCCTCAGCTTGGCTAGCGCCTCTTCAGCCTCGGCCGCACTGAGCGTCAGGGGCGGCGCGAGTCGAATCGTGTTCGGCCCGGTGGCGTTGAGCAGAATCCCTTCGTCGAGGCCGTGGCGGACAACGTCTGGGGCGCGGTCGGCCTTCAAGTCGATCGCCAAGAGCAGGCCTTCGCCTCTAACCGCGCCGACCAATGGATTCTCGGCGGCGAGTCGCTCGAGGCCGCTCTTGAGCAGGCCGCCGACGCGATTGACGTTGCCGAGGACGTCGTTTTCCAGAATATGGCTGACCACGGCGAAGGCCACCGCGCACATCAGCGGATTGCCGCCGAAGGTGGAGCCGTGGTCGCCTGGCTCAAAGACCGCCGCACTCTCTTTGGCCAAAATCGCGCCGATGGGCACGCCACCGCCGAGACCCTTTGCCAGCGTGATGACGTCCGGCTCGACGCCCCATTTTTCGTACCCAAAGAGCGTACCCAGGCGGCCGATTCCTGTCTGCACTTCGTCGAGCATGAACAGCAGGTTCTGATCGCGGCAGAAATCCTGGACGTCCCGTAGATACGTCTGCGTGGAAATGTGCACGCCGCTCTCGCCTTGAATCGGCTCGAGCAACACGGCGGCTGTCGTGCCGTCGACGGCCCGCTCCAGCGCGTCCATGTCATTCAGCGGCACGTGAACGAAGCCCTCCGGCAATGGCGCAAACGGCTTCATATACGCTTCTTTGCCTGTCGCGGTCACAGTCGCGAGGGTGCGGCCATGGAAGGCATGCTCGGCGGTAATGACCGTGTAAGCACCATCGCGGTTGCGCTTACCCCATTTGCGGGCCAGCTTGATGGCAGCTTCGTTGGCCTCTGCGCCGCTATTGCCAAAGAAGACCCGATCGAACGGTGAGTGGTCCGTCAACAGCTGCGCCAGCTGCAGCTGGGGGATGCTGTAGAAGAGGTTCGAGACCTGAATGAGCCTGGCCG
>DASYKL010000136.1:0-7509 GCA_035995405.1 Chloroflexota bacterium | reverse complement strand
TGACTGACGGTCGTATCGAGGTATTGACGGCCGTCGCCGATCAAGGTGGTGGATCATGGACGGTGGCCCAGCGGGTAGCCGCGGCAGTCCTGTCGGTGGACCCCAAGCGAGTGGTGGTCAGTCATGCTGATACGTCCGGGCCAGTGGCAGGGCTGGAAGTTGGTGGCCAGCGCGTCACGCACGTACTTGGCCGGGCCACTCAGGCCGGCGCAACCGAACTGAAAGCCCGTCTGGAGGACCTGGCCGCGGAAGCGATGGGCTGGCCGGCTGGCCACGTCGAACTGGAAGACGACCAGTTTAAGAGCGGCGAATTCTCTGCCTCGTTTGATGAAGTCGCCGACCAGATCGCTCGCGGTGCGCCGGTCGAAGTCCTGGGTGAATACAACGGCGAGCACAAGCCCGGCGAGCCAGGTGAATTCGAGTTCGCTGGGTACGTCGTAGAGGTTGACGTCGACGGCGACACCGGCGCGGTCCACGTCAATCACGTCCTGTTGGCGGCCGATGTCGGAACCATCATCAATCCGATCGCTCATCAAGGCCAGCTGGAGGGTGGACTGATGTTCGGCATCGGCGCGGCTCTCATGGAAGAGCTGACGATTCAGGACGGCCAAATCACGACCGTCACGCTCGGCGATTACAAGCTGCCGTGTGCTATGGATATCCCGCCCTTCCGCACGGTGCTGCTGCACGATCCGACGGGTCCGGGCCCACTCGGCGCGAAAGCCGCCGGCGAGCTGACCAACACCAGCGTCGCGCCGGCCGTGGCGAATGCGATCGCCGCGGCATGCGGCGCGCGGGTTATGCATCTGCCGATGACGCCAGAGCGGGTCCTCGCTGCACTCGATGCGACCGCCACATGACAGCGGCTCGTTGCTTTCGTTCACCACGCGCTGGCGGGTGCGGAGCTACGAGCTCGACGGGAATGGGCACGTCAACAACTCGGTATATCTGGCCTACGCCGAAGAAGTGGCGACGCTGCACGCCGAAGGGCTAGGTTTCGGTCGCCAATGGACGCTTGACAACGGTGGTACGTGGGTCGTCCACAAACACGAGATCGTGTACCACCGACCGGCGGTATACGGCGACGAGCTGGAGCTGACAACGCGCGTCACACAGATGCGTGGGGCACGCGGTCTACGCGCCACGTCGATTCGGCTGCTCGATGGGCAACTGGTGGCAGACATCACAACCGAGTGGGTCTGGGTACGGATCAGCGACGGCCGCCCGACGCGTGTGCCTGAAGCCATGGTCAGGGTGTTCTACAGCTAGAATGGCGGACGTGTCGGATTTCGCCTTCGTTCCTGCCACGGAGCTGCTGGACCGCCTTCGACGGCGCGCCATCTCGCCGGTCGAGCTCATGCAGGCCACACTTGACCGGGCAGCGCGACTCCAGCCTTCGCTACACGCGTTTATGACGGTGGACCATGAGGGGGCGATGGCGACCGCACGCGCGGCAGAGGCGGCGATCATCAGTGGTGCAGCGGTGGGGCCGCTGCATGGACTGCCGCTGCCGATCAAAGACCTGGAGCAAACGGCCGGGCTCCGCACGACATTTGGGTCGAAGTTTTTCGCCGATAACGTCCCGCGGGAAGACGGAGCAGTAGCCGGTCGGCTACGTGCCGCCGGTGCGATTTTGTTTGGCAAGACCAACACGCCGCATTTTGGCCACAAAGAGATGAGCGACAACATGCTGATGCCCGCTACGCGCAACCCGTGGGCGCTCGATCGAACCGCTGGGGGCTCAAGTGGTGGCGCGGCATCGGCCGTAGCGGCCGGTGCCGTGCCAGTTGCCCACGGCTCTGACGGCGCTGGATCGATCCGCATTCCGGCAGCATTTTGCGGCGTCTTCGGCTTCAAACCATCGTTCGGTCGAGTACCGTACTGGCCGAACCAGGATTTCTGGGCGGCTCGGTCGCACAATGGTCCACTGTCGCGGACGGTCCGCGACGCGGCACTGGTTCTCGGCGCGATGGCTGGACCGGACCCGCGCGATCCCATGTCGCTGAGTGATCCGCCAGAGGACTACGTGGCGGCGTGCGACGGCGACGTCCGCGGTTGGCGTGTGGCGTGGAGCGCGGACTTCGGCTACGCGCCCGTGGATGGGGAGGTGCGGGCGCTGACAACGCAAGCAGCGCAACGATTCATCGACCTCGGTTGTACGGTCGAGGAGGTTCGCCCCACGTGGCCCAATCCAGCGGGCTGGGCCTCATTGTTGTGGGATTACAGCACGTACATTCGCAACGCCGGGCGCGAGGCCCAGCAACCGGACTGGTTCGAGCCGAGCATGCGCGAGCAGATCGAGCACGGGCGGCAAGCAACAGCAACCGAGCTTGGTGCGGCGCTGCTCGAACGGACTGTCCTGTATGAGCAGCTGCGCCAGTTCATGGAGCCGTTCGATCTGCTGTTGACACCACAGATGCCGTGTCCGGCGTACCCGTACGACGCGGCCGTCACGGAAATCGACGGACGGCCCACACCGACGATGTTCGACCGGTTGCCGTTCACGTTTCCATTCAACCTGACTGGCTGGCCGGCGGCCTCGGTGCCGTGCGGCTTCACCAGCGGCGGACTGCCAGTGGCGTTGCAGATTGTCGCGCCCTGGCGGCAGGACGGGCGCTGCCTGCGCGCAGCGGCCGCGTTCGAAGCAGCTCAGCCCTGGGCGCAGCAACGGCCCAACCTGGCGGCATGACAAGATAGGGCCGATGTCTGAGCCGAGTCTTGCCAGTGCTCTGGCGAGTGTGGATGAGGCGCGCGACGAAATTGTCACGCTGCTCCAGGACCTGGTGCGAATTCCGACGGTCAATGCCGGCCCGCGCGCCGATACGGGAGGCGAGAGTCGCGCGTGCGATCTACTGCGACCCAAGCTCGAAGCGGCGGGCATCGCAGTAGAAGTCCACGAGTCGGCGCCGGGCCGCGGGAACCTGCTCGCCCGCATCGGACGACCCAACGGCCAGCGGCTCTTATTGATGTCACACACCGATGTCGTGCCCGTCGAGGACGAATCGCTCTGGGAACACCCGCCGTTCTCGGGCACCCTCGATCGAGGTCGCGTCTACGGCCGCGGATCGGACGACGATAAAGGTGACGTCGTCGCGCAGTGCATGGCGCTGGTCCTGCTACAGCGAGCAGGAGTCCAGCTGGCGGGGGAAGCGGTTTACCTGGCTGCCGCGGACGAAGAATCGGGCGGGCGCTGGGGCGCCGGCTGGCTCGCCGAGACGTTGCCTGACAGAATCCGCGCCGACTTCGCGGTCAATGAAGGCGGCGGATCGCCGATCCACGCGCCAGGCGGATTGCTGTACCCGTTAGCGACCGGTGAAAAAGGTCGTCTCGAAGCGCGCGTCACGCGTCAGGGCCGCTCTGGCCACGCGTCGCGACCGTGGGCCGCCGACAATCCGGTCCCCATCCTGGCGGAGGTCATCCAACGCATTCAGGCGTATGAACCGGAGATCGACGTCTCCCATCCGTTCTTCCGCGAAGTGCTGTCGGCGATGGGGATCAGGCAGGCGCCAACGGCGGAGAATATCGACCGAATCGCCGACAGCTTGCAGGACACCGAGCACCGCGCGCTCGGCACAACACTCAAAGCCGCGTCGCGCATGACGATGACTCCGACCATGTTGGCGGCCGGCGTCAAGTCCAATAGCATTCCGGATCGAGCCAGCCTGGTGTGCGATGTACGGGGGCTGCCAGGCCAGGACGATGCGTTCGTCCGAGCCGAATTAGATCACCTCCTGGAGGGACTCGACGTAAACGTCGAGGTGGCATACACCGCCGTGTCGAATGCATCGCCGAGCGACACGCCGTTCGTTGGCCGCATCAACGCGGCGCTCGCGGCGGCGCTGGGCGAGCACCCGTTTCGGATGATCCCGTCGCTTACGGTGGGATTCACCGATTCGCGTTTTCTCCGTCCATTGGGAACTCCGGTCTACGGGTTTTCACCGCATCACCCATCCGCGGAGCCGATGCGCACGGGCGTCCACGGCAACAACGAATTCATGGAAGTCGAGAGTCTGCTGCTGCGAACCAAGTTCGCCCTGGCGCTAACGATGTTGACCGTCGGCGGTTAATCGAGAGCCGCGACCGCGTCGATTTCGATCAGGTACTCGGGCTGAGCTAGCGCGGCCACGACGAGCAAGGTGCTGACCGGTTTATCAGTTGGCACAAAACGACGATTGACCTCACGCAACGGATCGCGGAAGCGAGCGTCAGTCACGTAGATAGTGATTTTGACCAGGTGCTTCAGATCGGTTCCGGCAGCGGCCAGAGCGCGGCTGAGGTTCTCGAAGACCTGCGTTGCTTGGGCGCTGAAATCGCCTGGCCCAACCAGCTCACCACGTGCGTTCTGCGAGACCTGGCCCGCGACGAACACGAGGCGCCCGGCTGGAGCGACGACAACGTGGGAGTACAGCGGCGACTCCGGTAACTCTGGCGGTTGGATGCGCTCGATCGTCATGATGTGTTTCAGCTTAGATTAGTTGGTGCAGCTCACCGCTGGACGCTGCTGCCAGAAGGTCGGCCACGGGACGTTCGACGCGTAGGTCCAGCGGGTCGCGTTGGTGCTGACACCTTTGACGTCGAGCCAGAAGTCGATGCTCTTGTTCTGCGTTGCGGCAGTGATGTCGACCGCGTTGAAATCCCACACGGGATAGGTGAGGCCGTCTTGCGTCAGCAAGCGTTTGGTGCCCAGGCCCATGTCGACCGCCTGGCCGCCATCGACTGAGGCGTACAGCCGAACAGGCGGATTCCAGCGGCACGGTACTGGCTGACCGGTAGGGGGGATCAGCAGCATGCCCGTAACGTTCGCCGCGCCGCTGTCACGCGGCCAGACGACCTGAATCGGCGCATCGACGGCAGTCGGCAGCGGCAGCACGCGTTCGACCAGCAGCCGCGGGTCGCCGCCAACCAGGTAGACGGATGGATCGCGTGGATCGGTGTTGTTCGATGTCGGCTGCAGCTCGAGGTCGTACTGACCATTGCGCGCGACAACTTCGCCCGTGTCGCGACCGAACTTGTCTATGACCTGGGCGCTCCTGGCGATCGCCGGAATATGCGCCGTAACCGCTTTTGGTGAGGCGTTCCAAACGACAGTGACGCGTTCGGCGCCTCGCTCGAGCGTGACCCGATTGACTGCCGCTGGCCAGATCCATTGCGTCCGTTTGTTGTTACTCTGCAGAAGCTGCGTAATCTGGTCCTCAGACGGCGGATCGCTGGCGCCATCCCAGGTATAGACGGCGCTGGTTGGGGCGCTCATGTAGCGTACCGCGGTCTGATAGGCGTTGAATGCGGGCCGCACCGTCCCGTCGTTGCGCACCAGGCCGTACAGCTCGTTAGCGCCTTCGCGTTTTTCGTCGACGAGCTTGTAGACGCTCATGCGCTCGGCGCCGGCGGCGCGGGCCAGCGCGAACGCCTGGATGATGTACGACGCCTGCTGGTCCAGTGTGGAGTGGAAGGCTGGACCGATCGGGTTCATTGGATCGTCAGCCGGTACGATGTTGGATTCGCCAACCCAGATTGGTCGATCGAATCCGTATACGGCGAGTGCGCGTTGCAGAACACGCGTCGCAGCGTAGGTATTCAGCGGATTGGTGTACTGATGCAGGACGACGATGTCGAAGTAGTCGCCATGCCCAGCGGCACCAGGATCCTGGGCCGCTGCCTCGAGGAACCGCGACAGATAGAGTGCTCGGCCACCCTCTTTGTCCCACCAGTAGGTCATACCGGGCAGGGCAACTTTCGCGTCCGGATTGGCTTTCTTAACTGCCTGGGACGCAACTTTCACCAGCTGGTACATATCACTGATCGAGCCGTCCCAGGTGTACGCGACGCTGTCCGAGTACATGTCGGGCTCGTTCCAGATAATCCAGGTCGAGACCTGCTGACGATAGCGGTCAGCAAGGCGGTACATGAATTGGCCCCAGTAGTTGCGTGGGTCGTCGAACGGCAAATACAGATTGGCCGGCGTGTTCGTCGTGCGCGGGCTACTCGGCGTGCTGGTCGCCCATTGGGGCGTGTAGGCTGCCAGGCCGACGATCTGAATGCCGCGGCTGGCCTCCTGCGTGATCTGCTGATCGGTGAAGTAGCCCTCAGCCCAGCTGGTCGGGCCATCCTTCTGGATCAGCGACCACGGAAAGATGAGGCGTTCCCATTGCACGCCAGCCTGGGCGGCACGATCGGGGTTGTAGATCGATTGGACGGCGCCAAAGAAGCGCTCACGTGTGTCCGCGGCGCCTGGGGCGGCCCCTTCGTGTGCCGCGGCGGGCGTGCTACTCCCCAGGAGCGCCAGGAGCAGGACGAGCGTCACGAGACGTGGACGGAGCCAGGACACGCAGGCGCAATGGTCGGCTACCGCGCCCCCGCGGTGCAAGGAACCGCGAACGTCAGGCGTGCAGGTCGGCCAGATCCTTCTGCGTCACTTCGCTGGGCAGTTTGCCCATGATGATCATGGCCAGGACCTCGTCCGGCGTGACATCAGCTTTGTTGACGGTGCCGACCAACTTGCCGTGCAGCATGACGCTGATCCGATCGGCGAGGTCGAAAACGTCGTGGATGTCGTGGCTGATCAGGAAAATGCCGATCCCCTCAGTCTTCAACTGCTGAATCAGGGTTCGCACCTGAGAGGTCTCAGCAGGGCCGAGCGCGGCTGTCGGCTCATCCATGATCAGGATGCGGGCATTGAAGTGGATGGCCCGCGCAATGGCGACGGACTGGCGCTGACCACCTGACAACCAGCCAACAGCCGTCTTGAAGTTGGTGAAGCGGGGGTTCAGACGATGCATGACGCTGCGCGTCGCGGACTCCATGGCGGAGTCGTCAAGCGAGCCGTCGCGCGTCAGGAGCTCACGGCCAAGAAACATGTTGCCGGGTGCGTCGATGTTGTCCGCCAGCGCCAGATTCTGATAAATGGTTTCGATGCCCAGCGCTTTGGCATCACGCGGATTGGCAATCGTGACTGGCCGTCCATCGACCAGGATCTGGCCCGCGTCTCCGGGATGAGCACCGGACAGCGCGCGCATCAACGTGCTCTTGCCAGCCCCGTTGCCACCGACCAGTCCAACCACTTCACCCGCGTTGAGGTTCACCGTGACCGTGTCGACAGCGTGCACACCGCCGAACGACACGCGGATGTTCCGCATCTCTACCAATGGTGGCGTATTTTGCATTCTTATCCAGCCCTAATGTCGCCGCCGGCGGAGATACGTGTCGAGACCAACCGCAGCCACCAGAACGATACCCACGACGATGTCCTGGGTCGGCGAGTCGACCCGCAGCATGACCATGCCCGAGCGGAGCGACTGCATCACCACCGCCCCGAGGACGGCGCCCGGGATCGTCCCGATGCCGCCAGAGAACGACGTCCCGCCGATGACGGCGGCGGCGATCACGTCCAGCTCGTTCTGGACGCCCAGGTTCGTTACGGCCGCGTTGAGCCGCGCGGTCTGCACCGCCGCGCTGATCGCGCACAGGACGCCCATCAGCACATAGGCCAGGACGATCGTCCGGCGGACGTTG
>DASYKL010000135.1:0-6090 GCA_035995405.1 Chloroflexota bacterium | reverse complement strand
CACGGGTGCAGCGCACAGACGTACGGGAACGTCCCGGCCTCGGCGAAAAACATCGAAAACCCTTCGCTCGGATCGAGATTGCCCGAATCGAATGAGCCGTCCAACGCCGTCACCGTGTGCGCGTCCTGGCCACCGTTTGACCAGGTCACCCAGGATCCCGTCGGCACCTTGCGCAACCCAGGCGCATAGCCCCATTTCATTTGCGGCCGCGGCGCGTCGACGATAGCCACCGAGACCATGTCTGCCGACGCGGGCGCCGATGGGGCGAGCAGCAGCAACACCGTGCCGAGCGCCGCCGCAAGCCGGCGTGCGTGTCCGAGTCGCAGTCGCAGAAAGCTCAACCGCGGACCACGGCCATCGGACTGTATCCACCAGCCAGGATGGGCGTCGGATCAGCCCCGACGATGTCCTTGAGGAGGCCCGCGTAGACCGAGCGGAAATCAGCACCGAACTTGATGTCGCCGTTGTTGTCCAGGTCGCTCAGGCTAGGATATGAGCCGTACAGCCCGCCTTTGACCTGGTTGCCGATGATGAACATCGGCTCCGCCGTGCCGTGGTCGGTCCCGTTTGAGCCATTCTGCTTGGCGCGCCGCCCGAACTCCGAGAAGGTCATGATCGTGACGTTGTCCTGGACTTTCAAACTGGCCAGATCTTGCATGAAAGCATCGACCGCATCGCCCAGCTGGCCCAGCAGCTTGTTCTGATTGTCTTTCTGGTTGGCATGCGTATCGAAGCCACCCATGCTGACGGAGAACAGCCGCGTGCCGAGGTTGCCCGCGATGACCTGCGCCACCAGCTTGAGCTGGTTCGCCAACCCGTTGTTGTTCGGGTAGGCGACGGGCGACTTGTAGGCCGCGGCCACCTTCTGCAGGTCGTCCGAGCTCGAGAGGGCATTCAGCGTCCCGCGTCGGATCAAACCCTCGTAGGGTGACCAGTTGCCAGCCTGGCTGTAGATGTTCTGCAGCGTCTGCATCTGGTAGGTGCGGTCGTTCTTGTACTTCGTGTCGGTCAGGAACGAGTAGGCGCCGATGCTCGCGACAGCCGGGACAAGCGTCGTCTCCGTCCAGAACATTGTGTTCAACTGGTCGCCGACACTGACCGCTGGCAACGCGTTGTCCTGGGCGCATTGGCAGGCCGCGACGTACCGCCCCAGCCAACCCGAGCGCTCGAATGTGTCTGGCGCGGCAGAGTGCCAGATATCCATGCTGCGAAAATGCGAGCGGTTCGGGTTGGGATAGCCAACTCCCTGGACCACGGCCATCTTGCCCTGGTCATACAGCGCCTTGAGTTTGCCGAGGCTCGGGTTCAGCCCGACCGAGTCGGTCAGTTTGAGGACGTCCGTCGCGGCGATTCCGAGACTCGGCCGCAATTTGGCGTAGTTCGGGTCGGCGAAAGGAATGAGTGTGTTGATGCCGTCATTGCCACCCGAGAGCTGCAGCACGACAAGGATGTTCTTGCTCTTCGACGCGTCCAGTGCGACTGGGCCGAGCGCACTGGTTTTGCCATCCAGGGCGAGCGCCGTGCGAGTAATGAAAGAGGGAGCCAGCAGGCCCGACGCGACGAGCAGAGCCCCGCGACCGATCAGTGAACGTCTGGTGAATGACATGGGTCTGCCTTACGCAAGCTGGTAGGTTGGCGCGGCGAGTGCCAGGTGCACCATGCCGCGGGCCTTGAGGTCGAGTGCAGCGCCGTCGTCAAGCGAGAGCGGGCCGGAAGTGTTCAGGTAATCGATGAGCGCCTGGCGCGCCTCAGGGGTGACGTCACCGTCGACCAGCAGCCCGAGGTAGAAGTCGACGAGCGCTTCGGGAGACGACAGCCCGTGTGCCTGGACTTGCGCAGGCACGTCGGCAAAATACGGTTTGGCTGCATCGCGGCCGTTCGATAGGCGTAAGCCCCAGTTGAAACGCTCGAACAGCGTGGTCGAGTTGATCCAGGCCGGGCCACCTTTCCAACCGCTGACGTCGGGCGGGTTGAGCAAATCCTGACCCATGCGCCGCAGCAGCTGGGTCGAGTCGGGCCCGATGTTCTGCACGTTCAACACCTTGAGCGAGCCAGCCATCAGATCGACGGGCTGCTTGATCTGGCCGTGGTAGGCCTGCGCCGACAGGAATTCGGGCCCGCTGAAGATATCTCTCAGAACTGACCTGACATCGAAGTTGCTCGTCACGTACGTGTTGGCCAGGCGATCGATCGTCGACGAATCGGGGTTGTCGTAGACGAAGAACGTGAACAGCTTGGTCGTCAGGTACCGCGCCGTAGCCGGGTGGCGGGTCAGGATGCCGAGGACGTCATCCGCATCGAAGTTACCCGTCTGTCCCTGGAACGTCTTGTTGCCCGTGTCATGCTGGGCTTTGTTGAATACGTAATGCAGGTCTTTGTCGAGGGAGTGCCCGGTGAACGCGCGGGCGGCTTCTTTGATGTCCACCTCGGTGTAGTTCCCGATACCGACGGTGAACAGCTCCTGGACTTCGCGACCGAAGTTCTCGTTCGGAGCGCCTTTGCGGTTCTGGCGATTGTCGAGCCAGATCAGCATGGCTGGATCGCGGAAGACCTTTTGTAGCAACGTCTCGAAGCTACCGAGACCGTTGTCGCGGAAAAGCTGAATCTGGTCGAGCATCAACCAGGCGTTGCCGACTTTGCTGTTGGCGGTGGCGAAGTGGTTGTGCCAGAAGAGGGTCATCTTCTCCTGGAGTGGCCGCTGCGTGAACAGCATGCGGTTGAACCACCAGAACTTGGCGTCCTCGATCTTGCGTCGGGTGTCGGGATTAGCGCGGTCGAGGACTAGGGGCGCCAGCTGCTGGTCGGTGCCGGAGTCGTCGACCTGCTCCGGGTTGAGGAGGCGATCGAGTGCGCCGGCAAAACCGAGCGGCGTGTAGGTATCGAGGTCTGACTCGGTGGCGCCGAAGCCGGCCCGGCGCAAGAGGTGCGCGACCTGGGAACGTGGTGTATCGAGAGCCATGTGGGTGTCCGTTGCAGTTGATACGCAGGCGCGGCGCCGGGCGTTACGCGCTACTTCGCCAAATCTGAGCCCACTCTAGTTCGCCAACCGTGTGGCGAGAAGGAAACCGGTACTTATGGCTACCAGCGGCCGGCCCTAACGCGTTACAGTGACCGCGAATTTCCTTTCCGCGCGCCGGCTACCCCAGGGAGGTCGTCTAAGAACGCATATGGGCATCCTTGACCGAGTTTCCACGCTCCTCAGGGCCAACATCAACGACATGATCGATCGTGCTGAAGACCCCGAAAAAGTGGTCAAACAGCTGATTGCTGACATGAATAACCAGCTGCTGCAGGTCAAGACGCAGGTCGCCGCTTCGATCGCGGACGAGAAACTGCTCTACCAGCGCTACCAGGACAACGAAGCCAAAGCTGTCGATTGGCAACAGAAAGCCGAGCTGGCGGTCGAAAAGAGCCAGGACGACATGGCCCGCGAAGCGCTCTCACGGCGTAACGCGTTCCAGCAGACGGCAGACGGCTTCAAGACGCAATACGACCAGCAGGCCGTCCAGGTTGAGTCGCTGAAGACTGCCCTGCATCAGCTCGAAGCTAAGATCCAGGACGCCCAGACGAAGGAAGAGCTGCTGATCGCCAGGGCTCGCCGAGCCAAAGCCGAAACGCAGATCCGGACCACGCTGTCGGGCTTGAACCAGAGCAGTGCGTTGGCCAGCTTCGATCGCATCGAAGAGAAGGTCAATCAACAAGAAGCCCGCGCCGCCGCCCTGGGCGAGCTCGACAACGACACCATGGACCACCGCTTCCAGCTGCTGCAGCAAGAGAGTGAAGTCGACCAGCAGCTCGCGGCGCTTAAAGAGAAGAAGGGTCTGGCTGCCCCCGCCGACAGTGGCAAAGCGCTGGGCTCAGGCGAGCCACCGAAGCCTTAGAGGCGGGTGAATTCTGGCAGCGGGTCACCGATCAGCGGCGTTGCGTAGGCGACGAACGCAGCGGTGAGCCCGCGGCCGTCCGTGGCGATGAACTCGTCGGGCAGGAGCTTTTGCTGATTGGCGACGATCTGCAGCGGCGTCGTTCCTGTCTTGACGGCATAGGTCTCACCAGGTTGGCGTTCCAGCGTCACCATCACGCCTGATGTGCCTTGCGACGCCAGTCGGACCGCGGCGCGGCCAACCAGCTCCGCTTCCTCGCGATCGGTCCGCGACACGTAGGCAGTGGCCATCCTCTGGATCGTCCCGGGCTTGTCGAACCGCGCCCGTACCCCCAGCTCCGCTTGAAGCGTCTGTGCCAAAAACTGCGCCGGTGAATCGAAATACGCGTTCCCGAACGGGTCCACCCAACGCGGCTCGCCGATCGCCCCGATGATCTTGCCGTCTGGAGTCGGCTGGTTCTCGCACAACACCACCACGCACCAGCCCTGGCCGCGATAGACCTCGCGCACATCCGCCACGATCTGCTCGACAGCACGTGGCCGCTCCGGGACGTAGACCAGGTGCGGTGCTTCCGCAGGCCCAAACGCACCGCCTTTCGCGAGCCAGGCAGCCCCAGGCAGCCAGCCCGCATGACGTCCCATGACCTCGATCAGCCGAATCGGATCGGTCGAGCGCATCGCCCGCGTATCAAAGGATGTCTCGCGTGTCACCTGGGCCACGAAGCGCGCCGCGCTGCCGTAGCCCGGACAGTGATCGGTCGAGGGCAAATCGTTGTCGATCGTCTTCGGCACGCCAATCACGTTCAAGTCGATAGTCGCCGCTGCCGCCGCGCCAGCAATCTGAGCCGACGTATCGGCCGAGTCGTTGCCGCCGATGTACGCCAGACCAACCACGCCTTCGGCCCGACATACTTCGGCGATCCGTTCCGCGTCGCCGGCTGTGAGCTTGTACCGGCACGAGCCCAGCGCCGACGACGGTGTCCGCTTCAGTTGCTCGAGCTCGGTTGCTGACAACCCGCTGAGGTCGGCCAGCGCGTCGCCGCGCAACATGCCCTGGACGCCGTGGCGCATCCCGAGCACACGCTCGTAGCCCAACGCCCGAGCCTCGGCGATGACGCCCGCCAGGCTGGCATTGATCACCGCCGTCGGCCCACCCGACTGGCCGACGAGAAAGCCGCGCAGGCCGCGCTTCAGCCCGCCAGCGCCACCTGGCGCTCGGGCGTACTTACTCCGCGACGTTCTTTGAGCGCGGCAATCGTCGTGCGCATGAAGGCCGGCAGATCAGCTGGCGAGCGCGAGGTGATCAGCATCCCGTCGCGCACGACCTCGCGGTCGACCCAGTTGGCGCCGGCGTTGACCATGTCGTCTTTGATGCTGCGGAAGCTCGTGGCGTTTTTGCCTCGCAAGATGTTGGCTGAAGCGAGCATCCAACCAGCGTGGCAGATGGCGGCGACGACTTTGCCTTGTTCGTGCGCTTCGCGGACAAGTTTGACCATGCTCGGGAAGCGGCGCATGTGGTCCGGGCTGTAGCCGCCCGGAATGATCACGCCATCGAACTGCGACGCCGTCACAGTGTCCGCTTCCGCATCCACCGTCACCGGGTAACCGTGTTTACTCTGGTACGTCTCGGCGCTGCCCGACCCGACCACAAACACGTCCGCGCCAGCTTCACGAAGTCGGTAGAACGGATACCACAGCTCGAGATCCTCGTAGAGTGTCTCCGCCAGGATGGCGACGCGCATCCCGGCCAGCTCGCCACTGCTGCCTTCTGTGCTCTGCTCAATCGCTCGCGCGTCCATCGCCATGCGTTTCACTCCCGACCGATAGGGGCTCCTCGTGCATCGTAGCACCAGCCCGGAGCTGTTTGAGCGTGTTGCACAACAGATCTGCGACGGCTTCAACCGATGGCACCGTGGCATCTGCCAATTGCCGAATACTGGCTGGCGTTTCGCGGCCAACGACGCCGATGCTCAGCGTTGCTACCTGCCCGGTTTGGCGCAGCGCGGCGAGGGAGCGAAAGGCGTGGGCGTCGGTCACGTCATCGCCCAGGTAGACGATGCGCTCCAGACTGTACTGGCGCACCAGCGATGTCACCGCCGAGCCCTTCGTGACGGTCAGCGGCGGCAGCAGATTGATGACCATGCGGCCTTCCTCGATGCGCAAACCGCTGGTGATCGCCTGCCGCGCCAGGATCTCCAGCAATTCGCGGC
>DASYKL010000134.1:0-9031 GCA_035995405.1 Chloroflexota bacterium | reverse complement strand
TGCGCATGTAAGCAATCTTGCTGCCTACGAGGCGCCGTGCCTACGGCTAGCCTGTGCACTTTAGTTGCGCCTACCTTCCCGTCCTCTCGTCTCCTGAGGACCAACTCGCCAATGGGCAGGTCGCCACGCTGGCAAGCCACGCCGCAGAGTTCGAGGCAACGGCAGAGTGGCGGATAGTTCCGCAGTGGATCGGGCACCGCATCGCCGCTTGGACGATGATGATGCGGCGCGGGCCGGCTACGGTATCAGCCGGTGTGATCGAGCGCGCCCAGACTCAGCAGCCCGTGGCGCTGCGTCGTCGTCACGCCGGTCAGGCCCGTGATGTCCATGCGCTCGTACCGGCGTTCAATCGGCAGCGTGCGCAGACAGGTAAAGCTACTCGTGTCCCACAACCGGATAGTCCCGTCCTCGCTGCCGCTGGCAAGCAACTGTCCGTCCGGGCTGAAGGCTACGCTTACGACCATGCCCGTATGCCCCTGCAAGGTGGCCAGCGGGCGGCCACTGGGAACTGCCCATAGGCGCACCGTCCGATCCCAGCCGCCGCTGGCCAGCAGCCGCCCGTCTGCACTCAGTGCCACGCCACGGACGCCCCCGCTGTGGCCCTCCAACGTAATGACCGGCCGTCCGCTGGCCGTGTCCCATAGCCGTACCGTCCGATCCTGGCTAGCACTGGCCAGCAGCCGTCCATCAGTGCTCAGCGCCACGGAATAGACGGGGCCGTGGTGGCCTTCCAACGTGGCGACGAGCTGCCCACCCTGCGTCTGCCACAGCCTGATCGTCGCATCCTCGCTGCCGCTCGCTAGCTGCCGGCCGTCCGACGAGAGTGTCACGCTCCACACGCCGCCGGTGTGCCCGTGCAACATGGTGAGCAACTGCCCAGTCGGTGCTGCCCATAAGCCGATGCTCGTGTCCTGGCTGCCACTGACCAGCAGCTGCCCGTCAGTCGAGAGTGCCACACTCAAAACGTGGCTGGTGTGACCCGGCAACGTAGCCCGCAACCGCCCAACAGCTGCGCCCTGCCCCGCGGCAGGAAGGTCCCACAGCCGCACGGCGCCATCCTCGCCGCCGCTGGCCAGAAGCTGCCCGTCGCCACTCACGGCCAGGCCCATGACCCAACCGTGGTGACCCCGCAGCGTGGCCAGCAGCCGCCCGGTCAGGGGGTCCCATAGGCGTACTGTCTCGTCCTGGCTGCCACTCGCCAGCAACCCTCCGTCGCTGACGGCAACGGCCCAGACGCCGTTGGTGTAGCCCTGCAAAGTCACCAGCAAGCGCCCGCTGGTACCCGTTTCCCAGAGGCGAACGGTTCCGTCCTGCCCTGCGCTGGCCAGAAGCTGCCCGTTTGCGCTCAGCGCCACGCCCCAGACGCCCGCGGTGTGCCCCTGGAACGTCGCGAGCAAACGTCTGCTGCCTGCATCCCACAGGCGCACGGTGCCATCCTCGCTGCTGCTCGCCAGAAGTCGACCATCGGCCGAGAGCGTCACACCCCGGACCACGCTGGTGTGACCCTGCAACGTGGCCAGTAACTGTCCGCTGTCCGTATCCCACAAGCGAACGGTCGTGTCCTCGCTGCCGCTGGCGACGAGCCGCCCATCGGCGGTGAGCGCCACGGCGCGCACTCCGGCAGTATGCCCCTCAAGAGTCGCCAGGAGGCGACCAACCGTCGGCGGCGCAGCCGCAGAGTTTCCAGACTCCCAGAGCCGTACGGTCCGATCCAACCCGCCGCTGGCCAGGAGCCGCCCATCCGCGCTCACGGCCACGCTCCACACTCCGCCGGAGTGGCCTTGTAGGGTCCCCAGCGACGCTCCAGTAGCCGAATTCCACAGGCGGACTGTCCCATCCCAACTGGCGCTGGCTAGCAGCTGGCCATCCGCGCTCAACGCAACGCCAAATATCGGACCGGTGTGGCCCAGCAGTGTAGCCAGGAGGCGACCGCTGCTCGCCTCCCACAGCCGCACGGTGCCGCCCAACCCGCCGCTGGCCAGCAACCGCCCGTCCGCGTTCAGTGCGACCGCATGAACGGGGCCCGTGTGCGCAGGTAGTGCCAGGAGGGGTGTGCGATCCGCCACCCGCCATAACCACACTTCGGCAGCGGATGTCCCGGCAGCCACCGACGTGCCGTCGCCACTCAGCGCCACGGAGTTCGGGTAATTGAAGGACTCCGCCAACACAGCTTCAGTGAGGTGGGCGCCGGCCAGGCTGGCGTCCTGCGCCTCGACCCCCGCCAGGTAGGGCTGCCGAATCACCAGTCGGCTCAGATCCAGTCCGCGCAGCTCGCTGCGCGCCAACCGCAGCAGGTTGACCACGTTGCCCGGTCCATAGCCTTGCTCCGCCTCCGGCCGATTGCGCCAGCCGTCCAGCAGCGCGAGCAACTTTTGTTCGGCGCCGTCCTCCCCAACTTCCGCCCGCACCTGGTGGAGGATGGGTTCGCCGATCAGCCGTTCCTGAGTCTGCCGCACGTAGTCCTTGGCCTGCGCTTTCATGAGGGGGCGCTCCGCGAGCTGGAGTGGTTGTCCCCGCGCGATCTCGTCGCCGACTTCATCGACCAGGCGGTCGGTGACGTACTCCAGCACGACGGACTGCAAGGTGAACGCGGCCATGCCCGGAGCCCCGGCGCGCTCCACCAGCGACCGCCGGCGCAGCGCCTCGACCGCCTCCAGGATGGTCGCCTGGCGGACGCGTG
The DNA here is from genome assembly GCA_035995405.1 of Chloroflexota bacterium. Lineage (GTDB taxonomy): Bacteria > Chloroflexota > UBA6077 > UBA6077 > CF-72 > CF-72. The sequence goes on along the minus strand of DASYKL010000134.1, from coordinate 6,351 downwards.
GGCCCAGGTCGGCGATCAACTCAGTCAGGCTCACTGGCTCACGCTCCACGGCCAACACGCGCAGCAGCTTCTGCTCGAGCGTCGAGCTGCGTTCGAGCTGCTCGGCTAGCAAACGTCGGATGCCACCAAAGATCGAACGAGATGCCGACTGCTGCAGGAACGCCGCGATGTCGCCGTCGAACACTTGACGGATGCTCTCGCCGACAACCTTGAGCGCGAGACCGTTGCCGCCGAATCTCGCGATAAGATTGAGCCAATCGTCGTCGCTGCCCATGAGCTGCTTGTCGGAGAGCAAGACCTGACCCTCGGCAACGCCCAGGCCGCCGAGATGGAACCTGCGTACCGCGCTCGTGCTCAGAACGCTTAGCTCAGGGGGAGCCTCGCGACTGGTCACTACCAGACAGCTCTGATGCCTCGTCTCGCCGACGGCGCGGAGCAGTGCGCCGTAGCCCGCAAGACCGTCGCGGTAGCGCCCCTCCTGACCAGGCTCGAGCACCGTTTCAAAGTTGTCCAGCACGATCAGGCTAGGTTCATCGCGCAACAGCTGCAGCAACACGGCGAGTTGAGCAGACTCGCCGTGCGGCGGCATCACGTGGTAGCCAGACAGGAACCCAATCGCGCCAGCCATCCACTCGCCGGCGGGGAGTGCGTCGCGTAAGCTGCGCCAGTACACGCGCAGGAAGCTCGGTGCAGCGTCCTGGGCCAACCGCGATGCCAGTGCAGTCTTGCCGATTCCGCCCATGCCCAGCACCGCCGCGAGTCGGCAGTGCTCCTCCAGTACCCATTCGCGGATAGTCGCCAACTCGTCGCCCCGGCCGACAAAGCTGATGACATCCGGCGCCTCACCCCAGTCCTGACTCCGCTCGGCGGATATCACCTCAGTCGCGTCCACCGAGCGAGTCTGTTCGAGCCGTGGCGCCGCGTGCTGACCGAGAACCCCAGCGAGCCAGACCTCGTCCAGCGGGGTGCGCATTCGCGGCGCCTCGCGCAGCGCCGCAGCCCAAAGGTCGTGTGCCTCTCTTGCCTCGCGCCCGACGGTCAAACCGCCCGACTCGAGCAGCACCTGAATGAGCACTTGCAGCCGCTCAGCCGTCGGGTAGTAGGCGCCAGACTCCCAATCTTGAATTGACCGCCGAGTTGTCCCAAGCCGCTCAGCGAGATCGCGCTGGCTCAGGCCAGTCCGTCCGCGGTGGCGCAGCAGCAGCCCCGCGAAGGATTCCGTCGCCGGCTCCAGGCGGATGTCGGGTGACCATTGCACGTGTTGACCCCAAACTCAGTTTACAGCCACCGTCGTTGTCGGCTGGCCGCCCCCTGGTCCACGCGGTACCCTGGCAGGTGATGGCAGTGGCTTTCAATCGCTTGTGGTTCCTGGTCCTGCCGGCGTTCGCCATATTTTTGTTCTTCTTTGTCATCCCGGTGTTGGCCCTGCTGGCCATCGCGTTCAATCCAGCAAAATCGGGCGTTGTCTTGTTTCAGCCAACACTGACGCTCGCCAACTTCGCGCGCTGGTTCAGTACCTCGCTCTACTACAACGCGGCGATCACATCGATCACGGTGGCCGTCGTCGTCGTCGTGGTGACGCTGATCCTGGCATATCCGTTGGCATACCTCGTCGCCAAGACAACCAATCCTGCCCGAACTTCGCTGTACATGATCTTGATTCTCGTCGCGATGCAGTTGGACCTGGTCATTCGCATGTACGGTTTGATGGTGTTGCTGGGTGATAACGGCTTGATCAACGCGAGCTTGCTGCAAGCGCACTTGATTGGCCAGCCGCTGCCGCTCATGTACAACGGCTTCGGCACCGTTGTTGGGCTGGTGCAGCTGTCGCTGCCGTTTATGGTCCTCTCGCTGATTGGCATCATCCGTGTTATCGACCCGGTGTTCGAAGAGGCCGCGCGCAGTCTTGGCGGAAGTCGCTGGGCCACGTTCTGGAACGTCACCGTCCCGCTGAGTATGCCCGGCGTCCTGGCCGGCTCGTTGGTGGTTTTTGCTCTGGCCATCAGCTCCTATGTCGTACCGGCGCTGATGGGTGGGTGGCGCGTGATCGTCATGCCGATCAACATCTACCAACAGATTTCCGAGCAGGGCAATTGGCAGTTCGGTGCAACGATCGCGGTGATCCTGTTCGCGATGAGTTTGTCCGCGGTGTACGTCTATCACCGCTGGACAGAGAAGCGCATCGGAGGGTTGTTGTGATCGGCAAGCCGTCCGTCGAGGCCGAGATTCCGTTCGGCGTGCGCTTGGGCGCGGTGTTGGCTTTCGTCGTGATGCTGCTGCCAGTGGTCATCGTCGTTCTGGCTGGATTGAATGCGGGCGAATACCTGACGTTTCCCCCGCAGGGATTGTCGCTGCGGTGGGTTATCGGCTTTCTGAGCTCGCAGTCTCTGCGCACGTCATACCTGCTCAGTCTGAGCATCGCATTCGTCGTCATGCTGCTCTCGACGTCGCTCGGGACGATGGCCGCGCTCTTCCTGACGCGAGTCGCGTTTCCCGGCCGGAGCCTGATGCGCGCCTATTTCCTGGCTCCGCTCATGCTGCCGGGGCTCGTGCTCGGCCTGGCGCTCTATATTTTTTATATCGTGACGAACGTCGGGTTAGCGCGTACGCTGCAAGGCATGGTGATCGGCCACGTGCTCGTAACGGTGCCGTACGTCATCGGCACCGTCTCAGCTGCGCTCTACAACTTTGACGTGTCGCTTGAAGACGCCGCCCGCAGCCTCGGTGCCGGGCCTGTGCGCGCATTTCGCGCAATCACGCTGCCCAGTATCTCGCCGGGCATTATGGCCGGATCGATCTTCGCGTTCATCGTCTCGTTCGGCCAATTCGACATTTCGTTGTTCTTGAGTACGCCGAACATTACGCCCCTACCGATCGCTCTGTACAACTCACTACGCTATAGATTCGAACCGACGGCGGCTGCCGCGGGCGTCTTCGCTATTGTTCTGGTCGTCCTGAGTATGTTGTTGACGAATCGAATTGCCAATTTCGCGCGGTTTAGCGGCATCAAATTCAGCTGACAGTTCGCTCGTGTAAGGGTGCGGCAATAAAGGAGATCCACGATGGAACGGGACGAACAGCGGAATTCTATTAAACGGGTCAGCCGTCGTCATGCATTGCGGACCGTCGGCGCCGCAGCGGTTGGCCTGGCCGCCGCCGCTGCGCTCGCGACGTCGGCCGCTGCATCGCCGCTGCAGGCAACCCCCGAGCAGCATCCGGCGACTCAGGACGTGCACTGGGACGGACAGGTGTTCGACGCTAGTGGAGCCGTCCTCAACCTCGGCGACTGGCCAGGATTCTGGCACGACATGCAGGATCTGAACCTGATCAATCAATTCCAAAAAGACTTCAACTGCACGGTCCAATACGACTCTTCGTGGCCCTGGTTCCCGAAGTTCGCCGCGAGTGGGCCGCAGAACCCACCGCTCGACGTCACGAACTGGAACATGCCCGAACTGTTCAAGACGGCTCGCACCGGGGACTACTTCGTCCCCCTCGATGAGCTCAAGGCAAACGTGTCCAATTCGGCAGACCTCTGGCCGTTCGCCTTCCAGAATGGCTACGGAATCACGTACCTGTTTTCCGTGCTTGGCTACGCCTATCGCACGGATCTGGTCGACCCACCGCCCACCAAGTTTGCCGACTTCTGGGACGACCGGTTCAAGGGCAAGCGGGCGACGTATATCACATCGAACACGATCCAGATGAACTTCTTCATGGTCGCGTCGAAGGTGTTTGGCAGCAACGAGATGGACATGGATGCCGGCTTCGACGCCATGCAGCGGGCGATGCCGATGAAAATCAGCGACTTCACGGGCAACATGCAGACCCTGCTCGAACGCGGCGAGGCCGTGCTCGGTCTCCAGGAGGACGGCGAACCGTTCGCTCAGATCGACAAAGGTATTCCGCTCGGATGGATGTACTGGACCGAACGACAGCCGATTCTTGACCAGACCAAGACCGTGAGCCGCTGGAGCCAGCCACTCCAGAAGAAGCTCGCTTATGCGCTGATCCAGCGATCGACCGATCCGGCCTACCAGGAGGCGAATGGTGCACAGCTGTACGAGCGACCGACCAATCGCAAGGCCAGGATCGCGGACAATCTGGCCAATAAGGGTGTGGTCAACACCGCCGACGCGGCAAACCAGTTGTGGATACCACCGCTGGACTGGTACCTGGACAACGAGCAGGCCATCAGCGAACGAGTCGACAGGATTTTCGGCGCTTGAGCCGCGAACTCATCCTGGTCTGAACGGACGACCTTGACGCCGCCCAGTGACGACCGCGGAGGGAATTGTGCTGGCGTCGCCCTGAGCGACGTGACGAAGCGATTCGGCTCGTTTGAGGCAATCAGCCACGTGAGCCTCGAGGTGGAACAGGGAGAGTTCTTTTCGTTGCTCGGGCCGAGCGGCTGCGGGAAGACAACGATGCTGCGCATGTTGGCCGGTTTCATCTCACCCACGGCCGGCGTCATTTCGATCGGCGGCCAGAATGTCATCGGTCTGCCACCTGAGAAACGCAACATCGGCATCGTGTTTCAGAACTACGCGATCTTTCCGCACATGAACGTCTTCGACAATATTGGCTTTGGCCTACGCATGCGCAAATTGCGCGGGCCGGAGATAGATCGGCGTGTGCGGCAAGCCCTGGAGCAGGTCGGATTAACAGGCTTCGAGCGACGTTATCAGCGCGAGCTGAGCGGTGGCGAGCAGCAGCGCGTGGCACTGGCCCGCGTGCTGGTCACCCAGCCTCGAGTCTTGCTGCTCGATGAACCGCTGAGCGCGCTCGACAAGAAGCTGCGCGAGGAGATGAAGCACTGGATTCGTGACTTACATGCGCAACTGCGGATCACGACCATTTACGTCACGCACGACCAGAGCGAGGCCCTGACCCTGTCGAACCGCATTGCCGTCATGTCTCGTGGCATGGTCGAGCAGATCGGCACGCCGCGAGAAGTGTACGAGCAGCCGCGCACGCACTTCGTGACCGACTTCATCGGCGAGTCCAACATCGTGCCCGTGCGGGTGATCGACGTCGACCAGCCGTATGCCAGGTTGATGCTTGATGGCTTCTCCATTGCGGCGCCAAAGCGCGAACAGGTTTTGCCCGGGCAACAGGTGTCGTTGGTGATCCGACCTGAGCACATTCTGCTGGGCGCGGACGCGGAGCGGCGCGAGCTGAATCAATTGAAGGGACGTGTCATCAAACAGCTCTACCACGGTTCGCTCATCCGCTACGAGCTTCAGATTGGCGAGCACTCCCTGGTAGCCGAGTCGCAGAACACACTTGAGCAGCAAGTTTTCCCACCGGGCATCGAGGTCAGCGTCGCGTGGCATCCGTCCAGTTGCTCCATGTTGCTGGACTAGGCGGCGCAGGAGACGGCATGCGGATTGGGATTGACGTTGGCGGAACGAATACGGACGCCGTCTTGATGGATGGTCCGCGCGTGGTCAGCTGGTACAAGACTCGGACCACTCCAGACGTAACCAGCGGGATTATCTCGGCGCTGGAGCACGTCCTCAACGAGTGCCAGGTTGCCAGCCACCGCATCCTGGGGGTCATGATCGGCACGACCCATTTCACCAACGCTGTGGTCGAACGGAAACGTGTCATGCCCGTCGCCGCGGTACGCCTCGGATTGCCGGCGACCGAGGCCCTGTCGCCGATGGTGGATTGGCCGGCGGATCTGCGCGATACTGTCGGCAACCACACCTACCTGGTCCATGGCGGGCACGAGTTCGATGGACGCGAGATCGCACCTCTCGGCGAACAAGAGTTGTCCGAGGTGGCCGCCGATATTCAGCGCAAAGGTTTGCGCTCCGTAGCGATCACTTCCGTGTTCTCACCGGTGAATGCTGATATGGAGGAGCGCGCGGCGGAAATCCTCCGTCAGGCAGCGCCCTGGCTGTACATCACCCTGTCGCACGAAATTGGTCGGATTGGACTACTGGAACGCGAGAACGCAACGATCATGAACGCGTGCCTCGCAGATCTCGCCGAGAGCATCGTCAATTCTTTCCGCGCCGCGCTCAAGCGTTTGCAGATCGATGCACCGTTCTACATCAGCCAGAACGATGGCACGCTAATGAGTGCCGAGTTTGCCGAGAAGTACCCCGTGCTGACGTTCGCCTCCGGGCCGACCAATAGCATGCGCGGCGCGGCGTTTCTATCAGGTGTAAAGGACGCGGTGGTGGTCGATATTGGCGGAACGACATCGGATGTCGGCATGCTGACGAACGGCTTCCCACGTGAATCCTCCCTTGCCGTCGTCATTGGCGGAGTACGCACCAACTTCCGCATGCCTGACGTCCACTCGTTTGGACTTGGTGGGGGCAGTCTGGTGCGTGCGAA
>DASYKL010000133.1:0-2864 GCA_035995405.1 Chloroflexota bacterium | reverse complement strand
GAACGGCTGTACGTCGGCGTTTCGCCGAAATACACCAACTACGACATTTTCCGCAACATGGTGACGCGGCTGATGATCCGCGGCATCGACGAAGGTTGGGCCGAGCTCACCTTCCCGAAGGATCCTGTAGCTGAGGATCCGCAGTACATCCTGACGATCGTCGATTCCGAACGCTTCGCCGAAGGGGTCGAGAAGCTGTTCCCAGAGGTTGACTGGGACGAGCCAGTGTCTCTGGCAGTAGCCGAAGCGGCGGGCCAGGTTCCGCCGTCAGCTAAGAAGAGTAAGAAGGGGAAGAAGAAGTAACCCTGCCTGTCCGGGTCGCTCAGTGGGCGCTGAGCGCTACGAGCTCACGGCCGCTTTGATCTAGTTCTCTCGCGAGTCCGACGATCGCTCTGCTGGTCGGGTTCGAGGAGCGGCTCATGACCAGGGGGAAGCCGCTGAGGCTGGCTTTGCTTACTTCTTCACCGCCGAACGGGATCTCCATCACTCGCTCGGTATTGAGCGCCAGAGCAAGCTCCGTGCGTGACAGCTTGCCGTATGGCGAGGGCTGATTCTGGACGAACCGAATCCGTTCTGGCGCCACCCCGAGAAGCTCGCGCAGCACGCGCTGCGATTCTTGCACCGTGTGCGTCGAATTGGCGTCGGGTGTACTGACGACGATTACCTGATCGGCTAGCTCGAGCGCCGCCAGGCAGGGCTCACTGAACCGCGACCCGGCGTCAATCACCAGGTGCACAAACTGCCGTCGCAACGTGTCGATGATCGCTCGCACGTGCTCGCCCGTCACCAGCTCGCTTTCCTCGGGCCGCAATGTGCCGGCAAGGACGCGCAGCGATGACTCGGCATGCTTGGTCATGTAGAAGCCCAGGCTGTCGCGGTCCAGCGAGCGAATGGCCGCCGGCGAAATGGCCGCCAGTGCCGTGCGTGGAACGAGGTCCAGCAGCATGGCCACATGGCCGAACAGCAGGTCGAGATCCACGATGGCGACGCGGTCAGGCGTTATCTCAGCCAGTGCTACAGCCAGGTTCGTGGCGAGCACGGTTTGCCCAGCGCCGCCGCGGGGTGAGAACACCACCGTGACCTGGCCGTGAATATCCCCATGGCTGGCGCCCGACTCCTGGGTCAAACGCGTATTCATTGCCGCCTGGCGCTCGACCATGACCCGCAGCATGCCGCGCATCACTCCGACGTTCGTCGCCACGAGCACGTCGAAATCGTCTTTCCGCAGCTGGAGCAAACGCAGATCGGTCGAAGCAGTCGCCGTCGCCGAGCGCGGGGCGCCCGTTAGCACGGCCATGTCGCCGAAGAATTCGCCCGGGCCGTAAAACGCCAGCACACGCTCCCGACCAAATGAGTCGGTCGTCGCTATGCGAACTCGCCCGTTCAGGATGACGTACAGCGCGTCGCCCGCTTCACCCTGCGCAAAAATCAGCTCGTTTTCGGCAAACTTCTGCTCTTTGAGCAGACGAGCTACTTTGGCCAGCTCGTCGTCAGTCAGATCGGTAAAGAGATCCATCGACTGCAGGAGCTCGATCACACGCGAAGGCATGGGTCAGGGACTCCTTGGCTTAGCTAGCGCGCTTGCCGCGCAGAGCGCCAAGCAAGCCTGATGATTGTCGATGGCCAGTGGTTTTGGGCTTGGCCGGCGCGGTGCCACGACCAATCACCTTGAAGCCGCGCTTCTGACCCGTTTTCGGCTCGGCCGGCACGAGCAAATGGACGAGCTTCTCGATGGCTTTGCTATATGCCGAGCCGCTCTGGCTCGTGACGAGTGGCTCACCTCGGCTGGCTGCCTTGTAGGCAGCTTCCCCGGCGTGTGGCAGCTCGAATGTCATCGGCTGTTCCAGCGCCGACTCAAACTGCTCGCGGCCAAGGACCGCGAACGGCTGGTTGTGGTTGAAGACGAAGGCGACCCGTTTCAGGTCGAGTCGAATGATCTCGCCGAAAACGCGCTGGGACTCACGGACGTCGCGCAGCGTGTTGAGCTCGGGCGTGCACAGCACGATGATCCTGTCGGCAATCTCGAGCGCGGCGATCGTGGGCTCGTCGAAACTGCTACCGCAATCAACAAACGTGGCGCCAAACTGGCGCTTCATGGTGCCCAGGGCGGCGCGGACGTGGGCCGCGGTGACGACCTCGCCCTCTTCGGGTCGCGTGCCTGTGACCAGGACCTGCAAGCCGCTGGAATGCTCGATCAGATACTGACCGAGCGTGCGGCGGTCGAAGTCCGCCAGACTCTCGGCTGGCACGGCGGCCAGCGAGGTTTGCGGCTCCAGGCCGAGCAGCGCAGCCGTGTGGCCGAAGGTCAGGCTCAGGTCCAGCAGGGCGGTGCGCTCGGGCTGTTCCAGCGCTTGCTGAACAGCCAGATTGACCGCGAGCGTCGTTTTGCCCGAGCCGCCGCGCGGCGAGAAGATGGCGTAGACACGGCCGGCACCGACGATCACGGCGTTGCCTGGCTCGTCGGCCAGGAGCTGCTGATTGGTGTGCAGCGTGCGCTGGGAGACGACTTTGAGCATCTCCCGCATGATCTGGGCGTGGGCAGCCAGCAATTGGTCGAACGCGGCTTTGTCGAGGACGAGGAGCTGGCAATCGGTTTCGGCGGTCGCGGTGGCCGAGCGTGGTGCGCCGGTCAAAAGGGACATCTCACCGAAGAACTGACTGTCGGTGAAGTAGGTCAGGATCTTTTCATTGCCGGAGGGGTCGGTGGTTGAGAGCCGAATGCGGCCACCTGTCACGATGAACAAGGCGTCACCGGGGTCACCCTGGCGACAGAGAACCTCCGACTCGGACAAGCGTCGCTCGCGCAAGAGCTGGGCGATGGTCTCGAGCTCTTCTGAGGGCAGAGCCTCGAAGATGTCCATCGT
>DASYKL010000132.1:0-1627 GCA_035995405.1 Chloroflexota bacterium | reverse complement strand
TGCTCTGACCGTTGGGCTACCTGGGCATTTGGTTTGGGGCTGTGCCAAAAGTGTATCGCGCATGACCACTGGACGGATCGGGCGGCGGCTGGCAGGATAGGATAGGTTAGGCTGGGCTAAACAAACGGTGTACTGTCTGCTGTGACCACACGCATCCTGGTGATCGACGACGAAGCCACCATTCGCGACCTCGTCGCCGAGGCGTTGCGCGAGGCCGACTATGACGTGAAGACGGCAGCCAATGGGGCAGTGGCGTGGCAGCTGCTCGGGAGCTGGATGCCGGACGTGATCGTGCTCGACCTGATGATGCCGCAGCTCAGTGGGCACGGCCTGGTCGAGCTGTTGCGCGGGGACGCCCGGTTGGCGCGAATACCGGTACTGGTGGTCACCGCGACCTACGGGGCGATGGACGAGGCCCGGCGGCTCGACGCACAGGCATGCTTGACCAAGCCGTTTGCGCTCGAGGATTTGCTGGCCCAGGTCGCGGCGCTCGCGGGCGAGGCGGAGTTAGGAGTTAGGAGTTAGGAGTTAGGAGGTGGGAGGTGGGGCTGTGACGTGGCTATTTAGTGGCCATGAGGGCCCTGGCGTCGGTCAACAGCGACTCGGCTTCGGCTTGTAGGGCGGCTACTTCGTTCGGGTCGACACGTTGGCCCGCGAACGCCGCGGCTTCCAAGCGGGTCAGCATGCGGGTTGCCACGTCCGCGCGGCGGGCGGACAGCGCGTCGAGCGCGGTGTCGGTCTGCAGCAGCCGAGCGTGACTGCTGCCTTCGAGCGCCTGCGTCGCGGCGGCTAGCGTGGACAGGCCGAGCTCGCCCACCGGGGCGTTGATCCGTTTGTAATCGCGGCCCAGCGCGGTCAGCAACGCCCGCTGGTCGACGACCGCTGGCGGTAACACCGTGTCGTCGATCGTCTCGAACAAGACGCGGCCGTCGGAGGGGTACCTGTCGTGGAGGCCCGTGAGAGCCAGCACCGTGGGACGGACGTCGGTGTGGTCGGCCCAGGTCCGCCCATCGACGCCGCCGCGGCGCACGCCCGGTCCAGCCAGACCCAGCCAGGTGGTGTTGATGTCGGGCGCCACATCGCCGTGGTTCCACGCGCTCCCTGGACTCAATGACACGCAGGCGCGGTCGCAGTCCGGCGTCGCGGCGAAGCCGTAGTAGTTCGGATCGGCGAACTGGACCAGCGTCGGCGTGCGCAGCGGATCGCCCGTCACCATGTGTAGCACGCGCAACTCGGCTTCACCAGCCAGCAACGCGGTGATCGGTTCGGAGACGCCGGTGTACGGATTATCGGCGCGCAACGCAGCCAGTCCGCGCGCAAAATCGTGGACGAGCGCATCTTCGCGACCTGGTTGGCCATCCAGATAAATCGCCGGCGCCGCGTCGGCGTGCACGCTGAACGGTGTGGTGATGCCAGCTTGCGTCGCCAGCAGACCGGTCAGGTTGACGGAGATTTCGCCGATCTGGTCGTACGTGCAGGGGATGTGCACACCGTCGCAGTCAGCCGGGGTCGGCGTGCCACCGACGAAGTGGTCGCCTTCATCGGAGGTGACCACGAAGAGCGTGTTGTTGGCGGTGATGCCGTCAGCAGCGAGGCGGGTGAAGAACGTGTCGAAGGCGACGTCATA
>DASYKL010000131.1:0-1623 GCA_035995405.1 Chloroflexota bacterium | reverse complement strand
GAACACTACTCCTAGTCGGCTCTGAGCACCACGTTTGGGTCCAGCCGCGACGCGCGCCACGCGGGCAGCCAGCACGCCCCGGCGGCAACCAGAGTAATCGTCAAAGTCACCGCGGCCAGCGTTGTGGGATCCGTCGGCTGGACGCCGAACAACACTGATCCAATCAGCGGATTCAGTCCAAGCGCACCTGCCAATCCAACGACGACGCCGATGATGGTGAGTTGCAGACCCTGCTTCATCACCAGCGCGAGCACGCTGGAACGGGCCGCGCCGAGCGCAATGCGAATGCCGATCTCGCGCCGGCGCTCCGTCGCGACATAGTAGAGAACACCGTACGTGCCGACGGCCGCAAGAAGCAGCGCCAGCCCGGCGAACGCGCCCAGCAACTGCGCCAACAGCCTTGGCCGGCGAATCGATTCCGCGAACACCGACTCCATGTCGCGGAGCCGCACGATGGGAACAGCGGGATCGACTTCCCGCACGAGTCGCTCGAGTGTCCGTGACAAGGCGGCGGGCGGCAGGATCGTCCGCAGCACCACGTTCATCGTCGGCGCAGCCATCGCAAGCTGGTCGAGAGATACGTAGAGTTCGGTTCCCGTGTCTTTCTCGACGCCGCTCTGCTTGACGTCCTTGGCCACGCCAATCACCGTATGCCAGGAGTTACCGCCAAAGCCAATCGCCGCACTGAGGTTGGGCCGCACACGTTGCCCAATCGGGTTACGCCCTTTCCAGATCCTGTTCGCCAGCGTCTCGTTGACGATGACAACCCTGGCTGGTGACGCCGCATCGGCGGGCTCGAAGCTGCGGCCGGCGACGATCGGCACGCCCATCGTCTCGAAATAGTCGCCCATGACGAATTGGTAGTAGTCGACGATCTCAACGGCGCTGCCGTCAGTGGCGGTGTGGTTCTCGATACGGGTAGGGATGGCCTCTGGAGATCGATTCGGCGGCAGACCCGACATGACGGCGGCCCCCTGCACGCCTGGTGCAACCCGCAGCTTATCGAGAAGGCGTTGATATGCCGGACCGCGCGTGTCGGGGTCGTATGGTTCTGCCAGCGTCATCGAGAACGTCACCAGGCGCGATCGATCGAATCCCGCATCGACGCTGGTGAGGTTGTAGACCGTTCGGATCAGCAAACCCGCGCCAATGACGAGCATCACCGCCAGCGCGACTTCGACCACAACGAGCGCGTGGCGGATATGGTGTCGTCCAGCGCCGCTGGCCCCTCGGTCCCCGCCCTCCTTGAACGCCGTCACGAGGTCATTCATTCGTCCCTGCGCGACGGGCGCGAGGCCGAAGAGCGCGCCCGTCGCGATTGACACACCGAGCGCAAAGAGCAGGACGGACAGGTCGATACCGATGTCACTCATCCGGGGCACGCTGGTTGGGTATGCGCGGATCAGCGCTTGGACGGCGACATGGGCGAGCCACAGGCCAAGCATGCCGCTGGCCACGCACAGCATCACGCCTTCGGTCATTGTCTGCCGGAGCAGCCGGCTTCGGCTGGCGCCAAGAGCCGCGCGCACGGCAAATTCACGGCGACGTGACTCGGCACGGGCCATCAGCAGGTTCGCGAGATTCGCGCACGCGATCAGCAGGACGAACCCGACAGCGATCTGT
>DASYKL010000130.1:0-6165 GCA_035995405.1 Chloroflexota bacterium | reverse complement strand
AGAACTGAATGAACATCGCCTGGTTCTGATACGACGCCGTCGCGTAGCGGTCCTCTTGTGGCCGGTGTAATTGTTGGAAGACCTTTTTCAGGTCAGCAGCATCTTTCGGAACGTAGTCTTTACCGATCTCGGCGTCGTAGTAGGTGGTGTTCTTGAAGAGCGCCTGACCGGCGACATAGCGCTGCAGCGGCAGCATGTAGAGGTGGCCGTTGAAGGCACAGCCCGAGTTCTGCCAGGCGAACGTCGGGATGGCGGCCAGGAACGGGTAATCTTTGACGGCGTCGCCTGACAGGTATGGCGACAGGTCGGCGCAGCGTGTTTGCAGGAACTGCGGCAGATTGGCGGTGCCAGACTGCTGGACGGTGACGTTCAATCCACCCGGGAACAACATCACGTCAGGCAAGTCGCCGCCCGCCATGACGGTGCCCATTTTGGCCGGGTAGTCGACCGGCGGCACGATGTTGAAATTGACCGTCGCGTTCAACTGCTTATTGACTTCTTGCCACGCCGGGTTCTGGTCCAGGGGCGCTGAAGGTGGGTTGTAGGCATTACTCATCACGTTAATCGTGCCGCCCAACCCAGGCGCTGGCTTCGTCCACGCTTTGATCGGCTTGGCCGGATACAGATCCCAGCCATCCTCGTACTGCTGACCGGCGCTGGCGTAATCAGGCTTCGGTCCACCTTGTAGCGGCAGAAAGGTAGGCAGGACGCTGCCTGGTTTGGTGGCCGCCGCGGCCGCCGACGCTGCCGATGCAGCTGCCGTCGGACTGGAAGTCGTCGCTGCTGGCGTGCACGCCGCTACCAGGCCTGGCAGCAGAGCCGCGCCACCAGCCGCGACGCGGATGAACGTGCGCCGATCAAGCCCTTCACGCCCCATAAAACAATCTCCCCCTCGCTAGAAACACACGTAGCTTACTGGGTCAGGCGTGGCCCGTTGCGCAGGTAGTACGGCCACAGCGAGCGAACCGCCACAATAGTTCCAGGTGGCATCTACAACACGCGAATCGCCCCACGGCGAAGTGGGCGACGGCCCCGGCGCGTCCGCCGCGCCGAGCAGGGTACCGCTCAGGGTGGTCTTCAGCGGGCCATACCTGTGGACCACGATCACGGTTCTCAGCGGGACCGTCATCGGATCGATGGACAGCTACATCGTCAATACCTCCATGCCGCGCATCTTGCACGAGCTGGGCGAGCCGCAGCTCTACGCCTGGGTTGCCTCTGCCTTCATCCTGGCGCAGGTCGTTGGCCTGTCTGTCGCAGGCGCATGGCGGGACCGATCGGGACTCAAGACGCCGTTCCTGATCGCGGTATTCGCGTTCGGCGTCGGCTCGCTGCTGTGCGCGATTGCGCCATCGATGCAAGTCCTGGTCTTCGCCCGCGCCTTCCAGGGGCTGGCCGGCGGTGGGTTGAACGCGCTCGGCTTCAGCGCCGCGGCGGCCTACCCCGAGGCAATCCGTCTACGCATGCTGTCGCTGATCTCCGGTGTGTGGGGTGTTGTCGCGCTCGGTGCGCCGTTACTTGGCGGCTTCATCACCGATACGCTCGGCTGGCGCTGGATCTTCCTGGTCAACTTGCCTCTGTGCGCGGCCGTCATCGTGCTCGGCCTATTCGCCCTGTCGGCAGCCAAGCCGTCCGGCCAACGCCGCTCGCTGCCCGTCCTGCGCGCGGTGCTGTTGGCGATTGCCGTCGCCGGGCTGAGTGCCGCGCCGTCGGCCACGTCAGAAGTCGCCATCGGCCTGCTCGGGGGTGGCTTGTTGGCGGCCATCTTGTTCGCCCAGCAAGAGCGGCGCGCGGCCATACCGGTCATTCCGCGTGGAACGTGGCTCGGTCGGGGACCGGTCGGCTCGTCGTTGCTGGCCTCGGCCTTCTACGTTGGGGCATTCACAGGGGCAGGCTTGTTTTTGCCGCTGTACCTGGTCGAAGTGCGCGGCGAATCGACGACGGCCGCGGGTTTGGTGCTGAGCATCGGCGGCTTCATGTGGACCTGCGGCAGCATCTTCGCCTCGACACGGACTGGCCGCTGGCCGATGCGTCTGACGCTCATCGGCGCGGTGCTGATCTTCGTGGCGTGCCTGGCGGTCGCCGCACAGTCGGTTCTGGGCAACTTGCCGCTTGCCCTGATCTACGTCACCTGGGGTGCGGCCGGGCTAGGCGTCGGCCTGGCCTTGCTGCACCTGATGAACTGGGCGTTGGTGTTCTCGCCGCCAGCCCAGTCGGGCTCGGTCAGCGGCGCGGTGCAGACCATGCGTATGCTCGGCGGTGCGGCTGTCGGGGCGTTGATGGGGGCAGTCCTGAATGCGATCGGCTCTGACCCAGATCACTTGCGGATGTCAATCGCGGCAATCTTCGGCCTGACGGCGCTGCTGGCGCTGTTTCCGGCCACGATCGGTCGACCGAAAGTCGAGACACGGGTGTGATGACGACCCGACCGCTGCTTGGCGCGGGCACGATCGCCATGGCTCACGCCATCAACGACAGCTACGCGTATATCCTGCCGCCACTTCTGCCGGTGTTGCTGACGCAGGCGGGCATCACGCTGACCATGGGCGCCGCGCTGGTTGCCGTCCAACTCCTGGCGTCGTCGTTTTTGCAGCCGTTGTTCGGCCACTGGGCCGATCAGTCGGGCGGCGGGCGCTGGATGTCGTGGTGCGGCGTCCTGCTGTCTGGCCTGGGCGCAGCGGCCCTCGGCGTCGCGCCTGGCTTCTTTGGCTTGAGCATTGCCATGCTGACCACTGGCATCGGCACGGCGCTCTTCCATCCGGTCAGCGCCGCGCTCGTGGCGCAAGCCGCGCCCCCGAATCAGCGTGGCTTCTGGATGAGCACCTACATCTCAGCTGGCAATCTCGGTCTGGGTCTTGGGCCGTTGCTCGTTGGGCTGGTGGTGATTCAGGGCGGGCTCGGCGGTACGTGGCTGCTGTTTCTGCCAGCAGCAGCCATGGCCGGGCTGATGTGGCGACTCGCGCCGGCGCGCCCTGGACGCCAGAGTGGGCAGCATACGTCGCTGGCGACTGTGCTGCGCCGCTACTGGCGGCTGCTTGCGGTGCTGGTCAGCATCATCGCCGTACGCAGCTGGGCCTCCACCACGCTGGTGACCTTTCTGCCGACGCTCGCCACACAGCGCGGCGCCTCGACGTCCGAGGCTGCCCAGGTCCTGACCGTCTTTCTGGTTGCTGGCGCCGCTGGTGGCTTTGTCGGTGGCGCGGCGGCAGATCGTGTGGGGCGCGATCGCGTCGTCGTCGGCTCGCTCCTGTTGAGCGTTCCGTTCGGCGTTCTACTGGCGATTCAAGATCAATTTGGCATCGTATTCTGGCTGGCCGCGCTGTGCAGCGGCTTTTTCCTCAACGGCTCGTGGATTTCGTTGACGGTCCGCGGCCAGGAGAGCGTTCCTGGCAGCATCGCCATGATGAGTGGGCTGATGCTAGGCCTGTCGATCGGCCTTGGCGGCCTGGCGGTCACGCCATTGGGCATCCTCGCGGAGCACTACGGCCTGGCAGCGATTCTCACCGCGGTGGCGTTGCTACCTCTCCTCGGCGCGGTGATGATGCGTTTTGTGCCACACCCCACCGAACAGCTACCACATCTTCAGGCAGCTTGAGCGGTAGCGGTCCAGTCACCGCGCTCCATGCCGGATTCGCGGCACCAGGCGGCCAGTGCATCGGCAGCGAGCGGTCGACTCAGATGGAAGCCCTGGGCAACGTCACAGCCCAGGCTGCCGAGCAGCTCGAAGGTCGCCTGGTCTTCGACGCCTTCGGCAACGGCTTGCAATCCCAGGTTGTGGCCGAGCTCGATGGTCGATCGGACGATAGCCAGATCCTTGGCCTGGGTGGTCATGTCGCGGACGAAGATGCGGTCGACTTTGATTTCGTGGATGGGGAGCTGTTTGAGGTAAGCCAACGAAGAATAACCGGTACCGAAGTCATCGATCGCGACACGTACGCCGCTGGCACACAGCCGCGACAGAATCCGGAAAGCCTGCCACGGGTCCCTGACCAGAGCGCTCTCGGTGATCTCGAGTTTCAGCGAGGACGCGGGGACGGACCAGCGCTGGAGTAGCTCGGCCACCACGTCCGGCAGCTCGCTGTCCTGGACGTCGTGCGCCGACAGATTGACCGCGATCGGAATCTGCAGGCCCTCCTGCCGCCAGGCATGCCATTGGCGCAGCGCGGCGTTGAGGACCCACCGCGTGAGCGGCTTGATCAGTCCTGTCTGTTCGGCTATCGAGATGAATTCATCAGGCGGGACGACACCCAGCTCAGGATGCTGCCAGCGCACCAAGGCTTCCACGCCGGCCAGATTGCCCGTGGTGCAGTCGATTTTGGGCTGGTAGTGCAGCAGCAGCTCATCGGTGCTGATGGCTCGGCGGAGCGCCGCGATTAAGCCCAGCCGACCGCTCCCTGGCTGATCATGGTCCTGATCGGCGGCGTACAGGGCGTAGCCGCCACCATCGCGCTTGGCGCGGTACATCGCCATGTCGGCGTGCCGCATCAGATGCTGTGCCTCTTCCCCATGTTCGGGGTAGATGGCGATGCCAATGCTGGCGCCGACTTCGACCTCGGTCTGATCGAGCCG
The DNA here is from genome assembly GCA_035995405.1 of Chloroflexota bacterium. Classification (GTDB taxonomy): domain Bacteria; phylum Chloroflexota; class UBA6077; order UBA6077; family CF-72; genus CF-72. The sequence goes on along the minus strand of DASYKL010000130.1, from coordinate 1,596 downwards.
GATAGGAGCGCTCACTACTGCTGCGAGGCGCGCCGCGGTCAGTGCGGCCGCGGCCGCATCACTGTCGGTGAGCAGGATGGCAAACTCGTCACCACCGAGCCGAGCGACGGTTTCCGCCGAACCGACGGCCTGGCGCAACCTGGCGGCCATCGTCTGCAGCAGTGCATCACCCGCCTGATGGCCGAGGCTGTCATTGACCTCCTTGAATCCATCGAGGTCGAGCAGCAACAACGCGAAGGGCGCGCGCTGGTGCGTACCGGCCGTGGCGTGCTGCAGGCGGTCATAAAGCAAGGTGCGGTTCGGGAGGTCGGTCAGCGCGTCGTGCAGCGCCTGGTGGCGCAGAGCAGACTCCGCCCGCAAGCGATCGGTCACGTCGTGGATGACGGAGTACAGCAGCTGACGATCGCCGTCCGGAAAAGCATTGGAGTGAACCTGGACGTCGCGGATCTCGCCTGTGGCAAGACGATGGCGAGCAAAGAATTCGCCACGGCTTTCGGCGCGAACCTCAGCCATCAAGGCGCGCACTTCGGGCGTGGGGCGGACGTTCAGCTCGGTGATATTGCGCGCCAACAGGCTTGTCCGGCTGTACCCGTAGTACGTGCACGCCGCTGGATTGGCGTCGACGATGGCGCCACTCGCCGGATCGACGAGCAGCTGGATGGTCTGGTTGCCTTCGAACATCTGGCGGTAGCGAGCTTCGTTGGCCCGCAGCGCCTCCTCGGCCAGGACGCGGCTGCTGCGCGAGGTACGGAGCTCGTCTGACATGCGGTCGAATGATCGTCCCAGGTCGCCGATCTCGTCGTCGCGATCGAGCTCCAGGCGTTGATCCAGCTCGCCTGCGCCGACGGCGCCAAGCGCTCGGGCGAGAATCGCGAGCGGCGCCAACAAACGAGCCGCGTACCACGCCATGAGCGTCAGTCCGAGCGCCAGGAGCGGTGTTACCAGCAGGATGGCTTTCCGCCAGAGCTCCGCAACAGGGGCAAAAATGGCCGAGTGCGGCAACGTCGTCGCCAGGATCCAGCGACCAGCAAACACCGGCCGATAGACGACCTCGTACTGCTCGGAGCCATCGGAAAACGAGGTCGTACCGCTGCTGTCGGGCTGCATGCCTGCTGCCAGCTGGCGAAACCCTGTTGAGCCCCAGTCAGTGGCGTGTGGGAAACCATGCGGCGCGTCCGTCGTCGCGAGTTGCGGCGGCCAGATACCGTCTTGCCGATTGTCGGCGCCAAGCGGTGGGACCAGCACGTGGCCTTCACGATCGAGCAAGAACGACGATGCACCGGCCAGGCTGGTATCTCGCACTTTTGCCGCAAACCAATCGAGCGGAATCTCGAAGTGCAAAATGCCTGCGTGCGTGCCATCAGGCAGCACGATGGGGGTCGCATGGCCGACGACATAGCGACGCGAGTCCGGCGACATGTACGGCTCGGTGGAGCGGTATACCTGCCCATCGTCGAGGGCAATCGTCGGTGCAAAGAACGGATTGTTCGACTCATCCGTGGACAGGTCGCTCGCGCTCGCTAGTTGACCCTGCACGCAGCGGGCATCCTCGGCCGCATGGGCATTGATCAAGCAGATCTCGTCGATGGCGAAGAG
>DASYKL010000129.1:0-2995 GCA_035995405.1 Chloroflexota bacterium | reverse complement strand
TATGTGCATTCCACAGCCAGATCTCGCCGTTTTCCGCGCGCGCATACGAGTCGCGCAGGTTCACGTTGCCCGCGCGAATCGATTTCACCTCGGTCCCGACCAGCGACAGTCCGGCCTCGACCGTCTCGAGGATGTGATAGTCGTGCAGCGCTTGACGATTCGTCACCAGCGTCTTTTCACGCGTCTCGCCCGCCCTGGCTTTGGTCCCCGACGAGGTTGTTTTAGCCATGCCCGGCCACCCGCTCCCGCAACAACTGGACCGCGGCATCCAGGGGCGCATCCTGACCCTCAACCGCGGCCACCGCGACATCCGGCTGCAAGCCCTCGCCCTGGATCGCGTGACCAGACGGCGTCAGCCATTGTGCAACGGTCAGCCGTAACTGCGACGCGTCGCTGAGCGTGTGCAGCTCCTGAACCGTCCCTTTGCCGAACGTCTGCTGACCAATGAGGACCGCCCGTTGATGGTCGCGCAGCGCGGCCGCGACGATCTCGGCCGCACTGGCCGAGCCATGGTCCACCAGCACCGCCAGCGGCAGATCGGGCACCTGGGCCGTGCCCGTTGTTCGAAAGACGCGTCGGGTTTCAGACGTGCTGCTGTCGCGAGCTTGATAGAGCACCACGCCATCATTCAAAAAGGCGCTGGTGACATCAACGGCCGACGTCAGATAACCACCCGGGTTGCCGCGCAGATCCAGCACGACGCCGCGCGCATCCTGCGCGATGAGTGACCCGAGCTGCTCGCGCAGCTGCTGACCCGTCGGCTCGGCAAACGTCGTGATTCGCACATACGCCAGCGGCACGTCAGCGCGCAGCAATCGACCGCGCACCGACTCGATGGTGACCGTGTCGCGCACCAGCGCCAGCTCGAGTAGCTGGCCGTCGCGCGAAACACCGAGCAATACCTGTGAACCTCGTGGACCCCGAATGCGCCGCGCCAGCTCGTCCAGACTCAAGCCCGAGACCGCCTCGCCGTCGACCGAGACGATCGCATCGCTCGCGTGCACGCCCGCTCGCTCCGCGGGCGAACCCACTAACGGCGAGACGACGGTATATTGCCCGTCGCGGCGGTCGAGCTCGATGCCGATGCCCTCGAACGTGCCGCGCAGCTGGGCCGTCGCGGCGTCCGGATGCTGCGGGTCGCTGAGCGTCGTGTACGGGTCGCCGACAGCATCGACCATCGCCTTGGCCGCGGCGCTGGCCATCTGCTGGGCGTCGAGTCGTTCAGGACGGTAATAGTCACGTTCGAGCGTGCCGAGTGTTTCCCAGACGACGTTGAACGCGCGCTGATCGTTGACCGAGATCTGGCTGGGCGCGGGTGGCGCCACGAACCTGCCGCCAGAAGCGTCGTGCATGCCGAGGCCATAGCCACCCGCCAGACACAGCGCGGCCAGGCTGGCGGTAAAGACGGTGCGTGGAGCGTTCGGCAAACGAATGGTCATGGCAGCAGGAAAGATCAACTGTACCGAAGCCGACGACGCCAGGTCTGCGTATCTGGCCGACGCTTCTGCTCCCGGCTATCTCTGAAACGGCACGCCACGCCCCAACGACCAAGATACTTGACAAAGTCAACTAACCAGTTGACACTGGCAACCATCTCCATCACCGACGCTGACCGCCGCGTAGACGCGGTGCGACGCTTCAATCGTCTCTACACCCGCCGCATCGGCGTCCTGCAACCCGATTATCTGGCCGGCCCGTTTTCGCTGGCCGAAGTCCGCGTTCTCTACGAGCTCGCCCATCGCGACCAGGCCACTGCCACCGACCTCGCTAGTGAGCTCGAGCTCGACCCCGGCTACCTGAGCCGCATCATCCGCAGTTTTCTCAGCCGCGGCCTGATTGACAGAACCCCGTCAACACGGGACGGCCGCGAAATGTGGCTCACCTTGACCAGTCACGGCCGAGACGCCTTCACCCCGCTCGAACACGGTGCCCGCCAACAAATCGGCGCGCTCCTCGGCGAGCTGAGCCGTCCCGACCAGCAGCGCCTGGTGGCCGCCATGTCGACCATCGAGCGGCTGCTCGGCGAACCATCTCCTGGCATGCCCGCCGCACCATACGTCCTCCGCGAGCATCGCCCGGGCGACATGGGCTGGGTCGTCGCCCGCCACGGCGCGCTCTACGCCGCCGAGTACGGCTTTGACCTGCACTTCGAAGCCCTGGTCGCGAGCATCGTCGCCAAATTCGTGGACCATTTCGATCCTGAACGCGAGCGGTGCTGGATCGCCGAACGCGACGGCCGGAACGTCGGCTGCATTTTCCTGGTCAAACACAGCCTCACCGTGAGCAAACTACGCCTGTTCCTGGTCGAGCCTGAGGCCCGAGGTCTGGGCCTCGGCAAACGTCTGGTCGAAGACTGCGTCCGCTTTGCCCGCGCCGCCGGCTACCGCAAGGTCCGTCTGTGGACACAAAGCAATCTCCTGGCAGCCCGCCACCTCTACGCCCAAGCCGGTTTCCGCGTGGTCGGCGAAGAGGCCCACCACAGCTACTCCCAGGACCTGCTAGCCGAAACGTGGGAGCTCCGCCTCTAACCGATTCTTTTCTCCGAACCTGCACCCAAGCTGCACAACCAGAGGACACGACTCATCCCGTTTGCGGCTGCGTATCCCGAGAAACCGATCTCCCGACGCGCGGTGCGCGGTGCGCGGTGCTCCATGTCCTCGTGCCGCGCGTCTAGCCGCCCATGCGCCAGAGGACAACGCCCGTCGCGTCCGAGTAGAAACCAGCCCGCACTGCCGCGCGGTAAATCCGCAGGCGCAACACCTCAGCCGCCGTGAAAGGCCAGGCGACCTCCATCTGCAGCGGTGGCGGGCCTGGCCGCTCGGCTGCCTCCGACGGCTGCGCGACGACCCAGTTGGAGCGGCATTGAAAACACACCCGCCGCGCCCCAACGCGCAGCGTCCGCCGAAAACCGCATCGCACACAGGCCAGAAGCTCGGGTCCCACGCACACCCAAACGCCCCAGCCGCCGCGATTCGCGCCACTGCCGTGCCCAGTT
>DASYKL010000128.1:0-5030 GCA_035995405.1 Chloroflexota bacterium | reverse complement strand
CGAGGCAGCCAAGCTGATCGGCCTGGAGATTCCGGTGTTTTGTTACGAGCCGCGGTTGAAGCCCGTGGGCGCGTGCCGCATGTGCCTGGTGCAGGTCGAAAAACTGCCGCGGCTGCAGACCGCGTGTACGACACCCGTCGGCGCCGACATGGTGGTCTTTACCAATACGCCGGAAGTTATCGCGGCACAGAACGGGGTTCTCGAGCTACTGCTGGCCAACCACCCACTCGACTGTCCCATCTGCGACAAAGGCGGCGAATGCCCGCTCCAGGACAACACGTTCGCCTACGGCCCGGGCGCGTCACGGTTCACCGAGGAAAAGCGGCACAAAGAGAAAGCTTTCCCGCTCGGCGAGTACATCGTCCTCGATCGCGAGCGCTGCATCATGTGCTATCGCTGCGTCCGCTTCCACCAGGAGATTCCTGGCGATGAGGCGCTGGCGGCCGTATCCCGCGGGGCCGAGAGCGAGATCGCCACGCTGGACGGCGAGCCCTACAACTCGCTGTTCGCGGGCAACACGATCGAGCTCTGCCCGGTCGGGGCACTGACCAGTCGGCAATATCGCTTCAGGGCTCGGCCGTGGGATCTGGTCCGCACGCCGTCGGTCTGCAGCGGCTGCTCGGTCGGCTGCAATGTGGAAGTCCACAGCCGAACAGAGACGGTGCTGCGGCTCGTGTCGCGTCGCAATCCCGTGGTCGACGACGGTTGGCTGTGCGATCGCGGGCGATTTGAAACGATTCCAACGCCGCAAACCGACCGCCCCGCGCGGCCGATGGTCCGCCACAACGGAACGCTGACGCCGGCGACGTGGGACCTGGCGCTCGGCCGAGCGGCCGAAGTCCTGGGCCACGGCGGCGCGGCTATCGTGTCTGGCGGACTGTCAAACGAGGCGTACTTCATCCTGCAACGGCTGGCGGCCAAGCTGCCTGCCGCGTTGTGGCCAGCCGTCGGCGAGCGGTGGCCGGTTCAGGGCGCTATCGAAAATCTCGGCCGCAGCAAGACCATCGTCACGGTTGGCCTGGATGTCTGGGAGGATCTGCCGGTGCTGGCGTTGTGGATCCGCAAGGCCGTCCAGAGTGGCGGGCGACTGGTCGTGCTCGGCGAGGCCAACGGCCTGTGGCGAGACACAGCCGCCTGGCTGCGCGGCGACCCCATGGCCGCGGTGGCAACCCTGCTCGACAGCCTTCGGGCGGAAGTCAGCGCCGCGCCCGCGTCGCTGCTCGTGCATCCGTCGCTCGTGGCGGGCAATCGCGCCCGGTTACAAGAATTGGCGGCGGCGCTTGGGGCAGACGGCCAGGCGGGGATGGTCGGCGCACCGCTGCTCGGCGCCAATGCCCGCGGCGCAGCTGAGCTGGCGCCTGACCTTGTCCGCGGCGACAGCGGTCGGGTATTGGCCTCCAGCGCCGTTTTACTCCTCGGCGACGAGGCCTGGACAGACCTGAAGACGGGCTCCTTCGCCAGTCTGGTCGTCGCCACGTCACAGGCGATCGACGAGAACGATACGCGCGTGGAAGTCTTCCTGCCGATGGCCCACGCCTACGAGCGCCAGGGGACGATGACCAATCTGGAAGGCCGAGTCCAGCACCAGGATGGTGGCGCCGCCCCGCCGCCACACGCCCGCGCCGATTGGGGCATCGTCGCAGGTCTGGCACAGCGTCTGGGCGCGCCCGGCCCAGCGCCAGAGAGTATCGAGCTGATCCGCTCGTTGATCGCTGACCAACACCCCACGCTCGCCGCCGTCATACGCGAAGAGCTACTTGTCGCCCGTGTCTGACCTGCTGATCGACGCCGTCCGCTCGCTGATCATCATCGTCGGCCTGCTCACGGGCATGGCCTACATGACGTGGTTCGAGCGGCGAGTTATCAGCCGCCTACAAGTGCGCATCGGGCCGAACCGGGTCGGCCCAACAGGGTTGCTGCAGCCAGTCGCCGATGCGCTCAAGCTGTTCTTCAAAGAAGACGTGCGGCCAACGATGGCCGATCGGTTTCTGTATCCGCTGGCTCCGGGCATTTCGCTCATGGCCGCGCTGGCGGCCTTCGCTGTCATCCCCGTCGGACCGCCGATCACCATCGGCGGGCGCACCATCGATCTGATCATCCAGGACATGCCGGTCGCGCTGCTGTACCTGATCGGCGCCAGTTCGCTCGGCGTGTACGGCGTCGTGCTGGGCGGCTGGTCCTCTGGCTCGAAGTACTCGCTGCTCGGCGCGCTGCGCGGTGGCGCCCAGGTGGTGTCCTATGAGCTGGTACTCGGGCTGGCACTGGTCGGGGTCGTGCTGGTCAGTGGCTCACTGTCGATCAATGACATCGTCCTGCGGCAGTCACAGTCGGTCCCCTTCGTGATTCTGCAGCCGCTGGGTTTTGTGCTGTACTTCACGGCCGCCATCGCCGAGACCAATCGCGCGCCCTTCGATCTGCCCGAAGCGGAACAAGAGCTTGTCGCGGGCTATCACACCGAGTACAGCGGCTTCCGCTTCGCGCTCTATTACATCGCCGAGTACGTCAACGTCCTGACCGTTTCGGCGATCGCCGCGACGCTGTTCTTCGGCGGTTGGACCGGGCCATTCAATCTCGGGAACGGGCCATGGTGGCTGCTGGCGAAGATGACCGTGTTCGCCTTCGTGTTTGTCTGGCTGCGGGCGACGTTGCCACGCCTGCGCTACGACCAGCTGATGCGGCTTTCCTGGGGCTTTCTGCTGCCACTCGGATTGCTGAATGTGCTGGTGACCGCGGTCCTGATTGTCGCCCTATCTGGAGGTCGCTGAAGTCGATGTTTGAGGGCGCCCGCGGGCTGGCCAAAGGCTTTCTGACTGTCCTGCGCCATGCCGCGCAGCCGCCGCTCACTATTTCCTACCCCGAAGTCAAGCGGGCCATTCCGCCGGCGTTCCGCGGTCGGCACCGCTTGTACCGGCACGAGGATGGCCTGGAGCGCTGTATCGGCTGCGAGCTGTGCGCTGGAGCGTGCCCGTCCGGGGCGATCTACGTCCAGGCGGCGGACAACGACCCTTCCTCGCCGATTTCGACCGGTGAGCGGTTCGCGTCCGTGTACGAGATCAATATGATTCGCTGCATCTTCTGTGGCTACTGCGAAGAGGCCTGTCCGGTGGACGCCATTCGGCTGGGGCCCGAGTACGAGCTGGCGGACTTCGACCGCACCGACTTTGTGTACACCAAGCAGATGCTGCTGGATCCGGAAAAGTTCGCCCCAGCGCGGCAGTACCACGCTGATGTGGACCAGCAAGACCCCGAGCTGCGCCGCGAGATCCCGTTCGATCAGGATCTGGGCGAGGTCTATCGCACCCACCGGCCCATCGACGCGCCAATCGTTTCGCCGCCCGAAGAGCGACACCACCCGCTAGCCTGATGGAGGGACTCTTTGGGCCACTGGCGGTGGGCTGCGCGGTGGCGCTGTTGTCGGCTTTGGGCGTTGTTTTGGCTCGACGACCTATTTACGCGGCTATTTTTTTGCTGGCCCACAGCCTGAGCCTCGCAGGGCTGTTCGCTTTGCTGGCGGCGGCCATGATCGCCGTCGGCCAGGTCATCATCTATTCGGGAGCCATCGTCGTCCTGTTCCTGTTCGTCGTGACGCTCCTGCCCTCAGGTGGACGTGAGCTCGCCCCGACCAGCGGCCGTGTCATGGCCGCCTCTGTCGCCGCGGGCGGGCTGCTGATCGCGTTGTTCGTCGGATTCGGCGGCCCACTCCCCCCCACAACCCCGGCAGCCACAGCAGCCGTCGCGCTCGGCGTCCCAGCCGTCGGCCATGCCCTGTTCGGATCGCTTCTGGTCTCCTTCGAGCTCACCGCACCGCTACTCCTGGTAGCCATCATCGGCGCCGTAGTCATCTGGCGTCGCCACGAGCCAGAGTCACGCACCGCGCCACGGCCGGTCCGCGCGACCGAGCCACGCCGCTTGGTCATCCATCGATGAGCGCCGAAGTCCTCGTTCTCTGTACCAGTGCTGGTCTGTTCGCGATCGGCGCGGCCGGCGCTCTGCTCCACCGCCACCCCGTGGCCATGTTGATGGCCATCGAGATCATGCTGAACGCGGCAAACCTGTTGATCGTGCTCGCCGCCCGCGTCCGAGGTGGCGCAGATGCCGAAGCCGCGGCACTTGTCGTCCTGGTCGTTGCCGCCGCCGAAGCAGTCATTGGCCTGGCGCTGGCCCTCGCCCTGTTCAGGAACAAGACACGGCCAGACGTCGACCAGGCGTCGGAGCTCCGCGGATGATCTCTTTGCTGGCGTGGGCCTGGGTCTTCACCCTGCCAGGTCTGTTGCTGACGGCCTTCGGCTTCCCCAGCGGTCAACGACGAGCCGGCTATGCCAGCATCCTCGGGCCAATCGTCTTGCTGGTTGTTGCTGTTACGGCCCTGGCAAGCGGCGGCTCGGCCAGCGTCGTCTACGACAACTGGCTGCCCTTCCTGCCGGATGGCGCGTTTCGAGCTGTGGCCGATCCCCTCAGCGCGCTCCTGCTGGCCATCGTCGGCTTCGTCGCGTCGCTGGTCTACATCTACTCGCTTGGCTATCTGGCCGACGAGCCAGGCCGACGACGGTTCTTCGTCTACCTCGACCTGTTTGTCGCCACGATGGCGCTGCTGGTCTTGGCTGGCAACCTCGCAGTACTGCTGATCGGCTGGACCGGCGTCGGCATCTCGAGCTTTCTGCTGATCACCTTCTACCGCAACCGCGACACTCTGGGTGCAGGCTTGCAAGCGCTGGCCGCCAACGCCATTGGCGACGCTGCACTGCTGCTGGCGGCCTCGATCGTGCCCACCGGCTGCGGCGCCCTGGCCACCCTGAGCACACCGCAGTGTTCGACAGGCGCCGGGGGCGCAGACGCCCTGGCCTGGCTCCTGTTCATCGCCGCGGCGGCGAAATCAGCCCAGGGGCCGCTGTACTTCTGGCTCCCCAACGCCATGGCTGGCCCAACACCGATCAGCGCTCTGATCCACGCCGCCACCATGGTGGCGGCGGGCGTTTATCTCCTGACCCGAACCCACGCCGTGCTGGCGCTGTCACCCAATGTCAGCCTGG
>DASYKL010000127.1:0-8668 GCA_035995405.1 Chloroflexota bacterium | reverse complement strand
TGGATCGACGGCAGCGGCCTGACGACGCTGACGCTGTCGAACTCGGACCAGACCCCCTGGTACTACCTGATCTTCGTGATCCTCGGCGTGTCGGTGTTCGCGATCTATCGACTGGCCCACTCGCGCATCGGCCGAGCCTGGATGGCCATCCGTGAAGATGAGCTAGCCGCCTCGGCAATGGGCATCAACCTGGTCCAGACAAAACTGCTCGCGTTCGCCATTGGCGCGTCGTTCTCCGGTTTTGCCGGCTCGCTGTGGGCCAGCATGCTGCAGCTGATCGACCCGTTCCAGTTCGACTTCTCGATCTCGATCATCGTCCTGGCCATGATCATCCTGGGCGGCATCGGCAACATCTGGGGCGTGATCTTCGGCGGCGTTGTGCTTGGTTTTTACGACCGCGTGCTGACCAGCGAAGCGTCGAACTGGCTGCACACCATCGGGACGGCGGTGAACCTGCCGCTGCTCAGCCCATTTCTCGCCTCGGTCGATTTGAGCCAGTACAAATTTGGCATCTTCGGTCTGGCGCTGGTGATCCTGATGTTGACGCGGCCAGAAGGCATCTTCCCCAATCGTCAGCGTGCGGTTGAGCTGCACAGCGGCCGTGAGGACGACGCTGAGCCGATCGAGGAGCTGCTCGGCGAAGAGGCGCTCATCGACCGCCCTCTCGGCGGCGTTCGCGCGTAAGCGCCGATGGCAGATCTCCTCGTCATCCGCCAGCTCACCAAGCGCTTCGGCGGTTTGGTTGCCGTCAATGGGGTCGATTTCACGATCCAGGAACGGTCGATCGTCAGCCTCATCGGCCCGAACGGCGCGGGTAAGACCACGTTCTTCAACATGATCGCGGGCTTGTATACGCCGACGAGCGGCGAAATCCTGTTCCAGGGCGCCAACATCACCCATCGCAAACCGCACACGATCTCGCAGCTCGGCATCTCGCGCACGTTCCAGAACATCCGCCTGTTCAACACGATGAGCGCACTCGACAACGTCCTGGTGGGCATGCACGCCCGACTCAAGTCGAACGCGTTCGACGCCGTCGTGCGCACGCCGCGCTTTAACCGCGAGGAATCGATGGCTCGCGAAAAGGGACTTGATTTACTGAAGTTCGTCGGTCTGACGGGGAAGCACGAGGAGTGGGCGCGCAACCTGCCGTATGGCGATCAGCGGCGACTCGAAGTTGCTCGAGCCCTGGCGGCGGATCCTAAACTGCTGTTGCTCGACGAGCCGACCGCGGGCATGAACGCCCAGGAAACGGCGGCTCTGACGCGGCTGATCAGTCGCTTGCGAGCCGAACGCGGGTTGACGATCTTGCTCATCGAGCACGACATGAAAGTGGTGATGGGCATCTCCGATCGAGTGACAGTGCTCGACTATGGGCAGAAGATCGCCGAAGGCACACCAACAGAAGTCCAGCGCAACCCAAGGGTCATCGAGGCGTACCTGGGCCGAGCAGCCACAGAAGCAGCTGTTGCAGCCCCAACCCAGGTCCAGGAGAGCCCAGCGTGAGCGCGGTCCAGGCAAGTACCACCGCGCCGGTCAGTCAGGTCCAGGACGGGGTCGCGGCGCTCGAGCTACGCAACATCCACACCTTTTATGGCCACATCCACGCGATCAAAGGCGTGTCGTTGCGGGTACTCCCGAACGAGATCGTCACGCTGATCGGCGCCAATGGTGCGGGCAAGACCACGACCTTGCGCACCATCTCCGGGATCAACCCGCCGCGGATGGGCGAAGTCCTGCTGAACGGGGTGCGGATCGACCGTGTGCCGCCGCACCGCCTCGTGGAAATGGGGATCTGCCAATCGCCGGAAGGGCGCCGCATCTTCTCGCGTATGACGGTCCAGGAGAACCTGGAGATGGGCGCGTTCGCGCGGCGCGACAAAGCCGAGATTGCGGCTGACCTGGAACGCACGCTGGAGCTGTTTCCGCGGTTGCGGGAACGGCTGAAACAACGCGGCGGGACCCTGTCAGGCGGCGAGCAGCAGATGCTGGCGATGGGTCGCGCGTTGATGAGTCGACCGAAAATCCTGCTCCTGGACGAACCGAGTATGGGACTGGCGCCGATGCTGGTGGAGACGATCTTCAACACGATTGTCGAGATCAACCGCCAGGGGGTAGCGGTCTTGCTGGTCGAGCAGAATGCGCTGATGGCCTTGAACGTAGCCCATCGTGGGTATGTGCTGGAGACGGGGCGGATTGTGCTCGAAGATAACGCCAAGGCGTTGCAGCAGAACGAGGACGTACAGAAGGCCTACCTGGGGATTGAATAGGCGTCTTCCGTAGGCGCCTGCTTTAAGAAGACTGCCGGGCGCGGAAGAGAGTCGCCGCGTAGAGGGCTACCCCGAAGACGGCGAAGCTGTGCTGACGCAAGTCGAGTGACGTGAGCGGGGTGCTGTGCAACGACGCACCCAGGACATGGAGTCCCACGTTCAGGCCTTCGACCAAAAAGCGGTCGTACAGCGCGATGCCGAGCGCGGCGATCACCGCACCTGGGACCCCCCAGCGGCCGCCTATGACCACCGCCGACAGGACCATCAGCGAGACGATGAAGTCAAACTGACCAGGCTCCACGTAGCCGAACAACTGGGCGAACGCTGCTCCGCCAACACCGGCGATGCCCGCCCCGAGGCCAAACGCCAACAGCTTCAGCAGCGGCGGGTTGATGCCAAGGGCAGCCGCCGCGACATCATCTTCTCGGACGGCCGCCCAGGCGCGGCCAATGCGCGAACCGGTGAGCCGCGTGACAACCACACACGTGAGGCCGGCGACGAGGAGCACCAGGAGGTAGTTCGCCAGGTTGGTGTTTGACCCGAGTGACAGCGTGGGAATGCCGCTCACGCCGCGCGGTCCGCCGGTCCAATCACCCAGATGCCAGATCACCAGCGGCACGATCTCACCGAACGCCAGGGTCACAATGGCCAGGTACTCGCCGCGGGTCCGCACGCTGGGCAGGCCGAACAGCACGCCGAAAGCGGCGGCGACCACGCCGGCCATGACGAGACCGAGGACCGGGTTGCGCATGACGTCGGGCAGAGCCATGGCGATGCGGCTGCCTGAGCTGGTCAAGATGGCCGCGGTGTAAGCGCCAATGGCGAAAAACGCGGCGTACCCCAGGTCGAGCAACCCGGCGAATCCGACGACCAGGGTCAGGCCAACCGCCAGCGTGACCATGATCAATGCCGTGGTCAGGCCAGGCAGGCGGAACCAGCCGGCCAGTTGATCGACGGCTGGATAGAGTGCGGCGACGAGGAACAGCGCGAGCAGGAAGCGACTCGAGGCGCGACTGCCGCGGACGGCGGCCAGCACTGGTCGGCCGGCGACCTCGAGGTCACTGCCGACCGACGTCGTGCCCAGCAGGCCCGACGGGCGAAAAGCGAGCAGCGCGATCAGGAGCAGTAAGACCAGGACTGGGGTCCACTGCGCGTCCAGCAGGTAGTCGCTGAAGGAGCTGACGATGCCCAGGACGATGCCGCCGAGCAGGGCACCGCGCGGGTCACCCACGCCGCCCAGGACCGCGGCGGTCATCGCCGCGAGGCCGCTACGCAAGCCATACTGGGCGTTCGCGCCGCCGAAATAGGCCGCGAAGATGGTCGCGCCGAAACCAGCGACGGCGCCGCCGACGGCGAATGCGAGCGAGTTGGCATGCGCAGGGTCGCCGCCCATGAGGGTGGTCGTCTCGGGGTCCTGGGCGACCGCCCGGAGGAGCCTTCCTGTTCTGGTGCGCTGCAGCCAGGCCGCGCCGCCGACGGCGACCCCGGTGGCGATCACCAGGACGAGGCCGTCTTTCAGCGTGACAGACACGCCGCCGACGTTCAGCTCGAGGCGCGGGATCAGGTCGGGCATTGCCAGCAGCGGCAAATCGACGCCCTGGTGTGCGCCGGGCGGCGCAACGAAACGGAAGTCGTGCCACCAGACGGCGACTTGCATCACGACAAAGGACAACGCGACGGAGGCGATGAGGGGGGCCAGCGGATCCTTGATCGCGCGGAAGGGTTTGAAGGCCAGGCGTTCGATGCCGAAATTGAGGACTCCGCCAAACGTAGCGCCGGCCAGGGCGAAGACGAGGAGCCACAAGATGCGCTCCAGCAAAGGCGCGGCGGCGGTTGCGCCGGCGAAAGACGCCAGGTTGGCGACCATGACGGTGGTCAGGGCGAATACCGAGCCGTGGGCCAGGTTGATCTGCCTGGCCACAGAGTAGGCCAGGGTAAAGCCAACGGCGTTGAGGGCGACGACGGCGCCGTCCGTGAGGCCGTAAAGCAGTAATTGGACGAACAAAGCCGCGTCCACGGCTGGCTATGGCTGGCGGCGGAAGTGAGTCGGCAGCGTCACGGCGCCGCCACATCGGCGGTGGATGTGGCGGCAACTGCGCTGGAGACCAGGTCGCGGGCGTCGCCGTTGCGGCACAGGGTGGCGACCTCCTCGTCGGTGTAGCCCAGCTCGGTCAGGATCTCTCCTGTGTGCTCGCCAAGGCGTGGGGGGTGGCGGCGGGCGGTGGGGTTTGTTTCTGAAAAGGTGATCGGGAAGCCAGCCAGGCGGACTTTGCCGCTCGAGAGTCCAGGGTGCGGGATCTCGAGGAGCATCTCGCGGTGCAGGACCTGCGGGTCGGCAAACACTTCGTCCACTGCGTTCACTGGACCCGCGGGGACACCGGCGTCCCACAATCGGCGACAGAGGTCCATCGCTGGCCACTTGCGGAACTCCGCTTCCAACACATCCAATAGTTCGCGGCGGTGCGCCACGCGATCCTGGTTGGTGCGGAAGCGCGGATCGGCAGCCAGTTCAGGTCGACCAATCACGACGGCCAGGCGCCGCATCTGGCCATCGTTGCCGCTCGGCAAAAAAATTGGCCGGTCGGCCGTCGGAATCAGGTCGTACGGCGCAATCATGGGGTGGCTGTTGCCGTGCGGCTTGCCGACCAGACCAGCATTCAGGTAACTGCTGGAGTGCGGATGCAAGATCGCCAGCAGCGACTCCAGCAGCGAGACTTCCACTTGTTGCCCCACGCCGGTCGTCTGACGGGCGTGCAGCGCCAGCAGAATCGCCTGGCTGGCGAACAAGCCGGTCGTCAGATCCGCAATCGCGATCCCCGCCTTGAGCGGGTCGCCATTCATCTCGCCGTTGATGCTCATGAAACCACCGAATGCTTGCAGTGCGCCGTCATAACCAGCCACCCCCGCGTACGGACCATCGCGCCCAAAGCCAGAAATCGAGAGATACACCAACCGCGGATTGAGCGCGCGGAGGCTAGCGTAGTCGAGACCCCAGCGCTCCATCGTGCCCGTCCGAAAATTCTCCACGAGCACGTCCGATGTCTGCACCAGGCGACGAATGATGCCCTGGGCTGAGGTGGTGCTGAGGTCCAGCGAGATCGACCGTTTGTTGCGGTTGACGCCCATGTAATACGTACTCTCGCCGTCGACAAACGGCGGACCATAACGCCGTGTCTCGTCACCATCCGGTGGCTCGACTTTGACCACGTCGGCGCCATGGTCGGCCAGCATCATGCAACAGAACGGACCAGCCAGGACGCGGCTCATATCGAGCACGCGCAGCCCGTCCAAAGCCCCCGGCACGCGTCTCAGGCGCTCCAGGGACGGGCGACCAACAGGATGACCAGCCCGCCGATCAAGGCGACTAGCCCATACTCGGACGCGATGCGGCGGTCCAGGCTGCGGTTGGCACCATGCTCTGCAATACCCGACAGGACATAGAAGCCGAGCCACAGGCCAGCGCCGCCCACCAGCGCGGCGACGTTCCAGTAGCCAAAAGCCCAGGTCAGTTGGGCCATCAGCAGGCCGACGGCGCCCGCCAGCATGAGCCTCCGCTGGCCGTCAACCGGGGTGTCGCCGAGCACATACCACGTCCCCACAGCGCTGAGCAGCGCGACGGGCGGTGCCATCAACAGGCCCCGCTCCTTGGTGCCGAAGATCAGCACAAAGGCGACCAGCGCAAGGACATACACAATGGCGCGGACCGCGACATAGGCCAGGCCTGTTCGCGGCGGGTGGGTATCCAGCTTGACTAGCGCGGCGTACTGACGAGACACGCCGTTACGACGCCGCGGAGCTTTCACTCAGCCGTGCGAGCGTCAAGCGTCGTCGCTCCAGCGTCGTCTGGCGCTCGCGTTGTTCCGTCAGCCGCTCCCGCTCGGCCTCGACCTTGTCGGGCGGCGCACGGCGCGCGAAGTCCGACGCGAGCAAACCCTCCAGGCGTTGCACGTCGCGCGACGCGGCGGCGAGGTCCTTTTCAGCGCGCGCCATTTCAGCCTGTACATCGAACAGGCCTTCCGCTGGAATCAACAACTCGACGCCGCCCGCCACGACGGCCACCGAGCGGGCCGCCAGATCGCCGGGCGCGCCTGACGTCGACTCCACCACGTCAACTGGACTGAGACGCGTGCCCGGCAGTCCGCCGAGCAGGTGGGCATGGGTCCGCCAGAAGGCGGCCAACTCTGGCGTCGGCGCCAGGACGGTAGCCGGCACGCTACGGGCTGCTTCGATATGGTAGTCCGAGCGCAACGTGCGAACCGCGCGGACCAGCGCCATCAGGTCGGACCACTGCCCTTCCGCCGCGAGATCTCGCTGCGACTCGGTTGACTGGGGCCACTCCGCCATCATCAAGGCGATCGGCCGAGCGGCGATATTGCTCGTCACACGCTGCCACAATTCTTCGGTGGCAAACGGAGCGAAGGGATGCAGCAGGCGCAGCGATTTCTCGTACACCTGAACCAGAATGTCGCCATTGGCCTGATCGCGTGGCGCGAGGATCTTGTACGCCTCGACATACCAGTCGGCGAATTCGTCCCAGATGAAATCGTGAATGACGCGACCCGCTTCGCCGAAATTGAATTCACCCAGTAGACGGGTGATTTCCGTGCTGACGGCCGCCAGCCGGCTGGCGATCCACCGGTCGGCCAGCCCCGCGTCAGCGCCAGGCACGGCAGCTTCCAATGCCGCGTCGCGCTGCTCCGCACTGGTGCGAGCCGTAACCAGTCGACCGATGTTCCACAGCTTGTTCACGAAGTCGCGGCGTGCATCGAGGATATTCGGCGTCAGTGTGAAATCGTTGCCCGGTGTGATGCCGATCGCTACCGCCAGACGCAAGGCATCGGTGCCGTACTCCGCGATCAACTCCAGCGGATCCTGCACATTGCCTTTCGTCTTGCTCATTTTCACGCCGCCTTCGGCGCGGATCAACCCGTGCAAGTACACCGTGTGGAACGGTGGTTTGTCGGTGAACTCCAGGCCGAACATGATCATGCGGGCGACCCAGAAGAACAGGATGTCATGGCCGGTTTCCATGACCGACGTCGGATAGAACATCCGCATGTCCTCGGTGTCGTCCGGCCAGCCGAGCGTGCTGAAGGGCCAGAGTCCAGACGAAAACCACGTGTCCAGGACGTCCGAGTCCTGGTGGAACGCTGTACTGTCGCAACCGGGGCAGCGCGTCGGTTCGTCGACGCTGGCCCAGGTCTCAGTGCATGCGGGAGCATCGCAGTAATACACCGGGATGCGGTGTCCCCACCACAGCTGGCGCGAGATGCACCAGTCGCGGATGTTTTCCATCCAGTTGAAGTACACCCGCGCGAAGCGCTCTGGAATGATGCGAATCCGGCCATCGCGGACGACCTCCAGCGCTGGATCGGCGAGCGGTTTTATCTGCAAATACCACTGGTCGAGCAGCAACGGCTCCAGGATGGTGCCGGACCGCTGACAGTGGCCGACGCTGTGCGTATACGGCTCCTGCTTGACGAGCTGGCCGAGCTGTTCCAATTCCTCGACGATCCGCTGGCGGGCTGCTTGCGTCGTCATACCGGCGTATGCACCAGCCTCCGCGTTGAGGCTGCCATCGAGGTTCATGATGTTGATCGCAGGTAAGTCGTGGCGCTGGGCGATGTCGAAGTCGGTCGGATCGTGGGCTGGAGTAAGCTTCACGGCGCCGGTGCCAAACTGCGGATCGACCGCTTCATCGCCGACGATCACGCCGATCCGGTTGACGTGCGGAATGCGGACGTGCGCGCCGATGAGGTCCTGGTATCGCTTGTCGGCCGGATGAACCGCCACACCGACATCGCCCAGGATCGTCTCCGGTCGAGTCGTGGCAACCGTAATCCAGGTGCCATCCTTTTCGAGCACCGGGTAGCGTACGTAGGTCAGCTGACCCTGCAGCTCGCGGTACTCGACCTCCAGATCGGACAACACCGTCTGACAGTCTTTGCACCAGTTCGCAATGCGGTGGCCGCGATAAATCAGGCCTTTGTTGAACAGCCTGACAAACGCCGTGCGGACCGCGCGGACATGGTGCGTGTCCATCGTGAACATGTCGCGCGACCAGTCCGCTGATGCGCCAAGTTTTCGCAATTGGTGCTGAATCTGGTGGCCATAGCTCTCCATCCACTCCCACATCTGGTCGAGAAACTTGTCCCGACCCAGGTCGTGGCGATCCAGACCTCTGGCTTTCAGGTCACGCTCCACGACCAGCTGACCGGCGATACCAGCGTGGTCGCGACCGGGTACCCACAGGCTCGGATCGCCGAGCATGCGGTGCCAGCGTGTCATGATGTCTTCGAGCGTCACGAACAACGTGTGGCCGTTGTGCAGACCGCCGGTCACGTTCGGCGGCGGCATGGTGATCACGAATGGCGGCCGCTTACCAAAGTTGGGGTGCG
>DASYKL010000126.1:0-6214 GCA_035995405.1 Chloroflexota bacterium | reverse complement strand
CAGACCAAAGCCCGCAACGGCCGACGTGGCCGTCGCCGCAAGGGCGAAGCCGCCTGAGCCCACGCCGCGCGTCAGACGATCGGCCACTGACGCCGCTACTTTTGGCCGCCCTCGACGGGCTGAGTGGGCCCTGCCACGCGTCCGCCTGCTCAGTAGAATCGGCCCGAGAGCCAAAACGATGAGCGATGCAGAGTATGAGCGCGCCGTCCTGTGGGTGCCTGATCCCAGTAGTCCGGCCGGCTGGATTCGCCGCAAAGTGTGGGCCGACGAGCCCAAGCGGAAGAAACCACCTATGGGCTTTGGACAGACTGGCGTAAGCCGGCCCGAGAACGCTCCAACCGACGACTCCCTGCGACGCGCTGCCTGACGCCTCGGACGCGGGCACGCCGCATGCGTCTATGGCTCTGTCAAAATCGATGACGGAGCCTGATCGAAATGCGATGGTCGTTCATACTGGGTCGAATCGCCGCGCGTACGGCTGTGGCGCTGTGGCGTCACCGCATTGGTCTGCTCGTCGCGATGGTGAGCCTGGGCGCACTCAGCCTGTATGAGTGGACCTACGCGGGACCGAGTACCGTCAACGGCGACTGTGCCGACACGACCATGGCCGCCGTCACTCGGGTCGATGACGATATGGCTCGAGCGGCGTACGCCTGTCTGCAGAACAACATGCGCAATACCAGCGAAGAGTCCTTTGTGGCTGGCTTGCACCAACGCGATATGCCCCAGGGTCAGGTCAGTCGAGTAGGCGACCAGAAGACGAAAAACGGGGGCCGGATCGTGTTCTACACGGTCGAGCAGCAAGGCACAGCCGTCGGCTATATCGTCTATCTCGATCCAACCGGCAAAGTCATCCGCGTCGAATAATCACCTCACCGGCTGCGTCTTGCGCGCCACAAACAACATCGTCGCCGACCCCGACGTGAACGGCTCCCGCTCGTACCCGCCATACAGCCCGTCGATCTCGAACCCGGCGCGCTCCAGCAAGTGTTCCGCCTCGAAGCGGTGCGTCCACCGATACGGCCATTCCACAAACCGCTTCTCCAGGACCGCCCCGTGCGTATCAATCCGCTCGTAAATCGACCGAATCACGCGCACCTGTCGCGCCAGATCGGTACTGACCACCGATTCAACCCGCGACAGAGTGAAGCCCCGCTCCCGCACGGTCTGGAGCAAATCATCCTTCATCGTCCCATTCGCCGCCCCGAGCCAATCCAGTCGCGGATGCATGAAGTCAATCGCCAGCACCCCTCCATCGCGCAGGTGCCGCGCGATGTTTACCAGCGTGGCCACCTGATCCGACCGCTCCGTCAAATAGGCAAAGCTCTTGACCGCCACCACCGCCAGGTCGAACTCCCGCCGCGGCAGATCAAACGTCCGCATATCGCCCTTGACCAGCTCCGCGCGCTCCTGCATCGCCGCCGGCAAATCTTGTAGCTTGGCGCGAGCAATGGCCAGCATGTGCGGTGAGATGTCTACGCCGACGACTCCGAACCCGCTCTGCACCAGCGGCACGAGCACCCGACCGCTGCCGCACGCCACCTCGAGGACGCGCTGCCCTTGCGCCGCGGCCAGCTCCAGGTACAGCGACAGGTCGCCGTCAAACGAAAACGCGTCGTACAACCCTGCCAGCTGTTCATCGCCCCAGGGCTGTTCGGCCCGCACCAGCGCCCCGTCTTGCGCCACACCATTTCGCTGCACCCTGCAGAGCTTACCGGCCGCCGCCGCGCGACCCGTCAGCCGCGCCGCGGCTGCTAACGTCTGACAACCCGTGCTGCTCGTCTTTGCCATCCTGCCGTTCTTCTCGACGCTGCTGGGCGGAGCCGCTGCGCTGCGCTTGCGCCATCGTCTGCATCCGTTTATGGCGTTTGCCGCCGGTGTCCTGGTCGCCACGGCGTTAGCCGACTTGCTCCCCGAAGCCACCGACCTGATCCTGACGGCCAACCCGGCCGCGCTACCGTTCTTACCCGGCGCGGCCGCCGTGTGTGGCTTTCTGGCCTTCTCAGCCCTGGACGCGTTTGTCCACCGCGAAACGTGGGAGCACGGCCATCAGCGCCTGCCGAGCCCGGTCGATCCCGACGCACCCCACGAACACGTCGCCGCACCCCGCTCGCGCATGAGCATCTTCGGGCCGTTGAGTCTGATCGCCCACAGCACCCTGGACGGTCTGGCCATCGGCCTGGCATTCCGCGCCAACGCAGAGGTCGGACTGCTCGTCGGAGTGGCGGTCCTGGCCCACGATTTCGCCGACGGCATGAACGTGGTGACCCTGTCGCTGAGCGGCGGCGAACGGCTCCGGCCTGCACGCGTCCTGCTGCTGGTGGACGCGCTGGCACCGGTCGTCGGCGCGGCCATTGGCAGCCTGGCGCAGATCGAACCCAGCGTCCTGGGGTTCCTGCTCGCCGCGTTTTCTGGTGTCTTCATTGCGATTGGCGCCGGCCATCTGCTGCCGGAGGCCCACCATCAGCGTCCTGGGGCCAGCCCACAGTTGATCGCCATCGCGACGGCCGGCGCGGTACTCGTCATCGGAATTCGATGGGCGCTCGGCTGAGCGCAGTCGTCTTCGACATGGACGGCGTGCTCATCGACAGTGAGCCGCTGCACTACAGCGTCCTGCGTGACCTGCTCGCGGGCGAAGATTGCGCGTTGAGCAGCACTGAGTACGAACAGTTCCTGGGCACCACGACGCAAGCCACGCTCGAGACGCTGATCGATCGTCACAGCCTGCAACGCCCGCTGGCGGACTACCTGGCCGACTACAACGCGGGGGTGCTGCACCTGCTCGAGCAACCCCACGCGCCCCAACCGGGCGTAGTTACACTGATCGAGCGGCTGCGCCAGCTGCAGATGCCCCTCGCCCTGGCCTCATCCTCCGCGCGAGCCTGGATCGACGCCACTTTGCGCTCGATCGGCCTGTCAGACGCGTTCGACGCGATCGCCTCCGGCAACGAGGTCTCACGCAGCAAACCGGACCCGGAGATCTATCTCCTGGCGGCCGAGCGCCTGGGTATTAATCCCGAGTGCTGTCTGGCCATCGATGATGCACCCAATGGCATCGCCTCGGCGCGCGCCGCCGGCATGGCCGTCCTGGCCGTGCGGACGCCGTACACCGTCCACCTGACACTCGACGGTGCGCAGCGCGTCGTCAATTCGCTCGCCGATCTGGACCTCGCCGCGCTGGACTTCCTGTGGCTCGAAGACTCCTCCGCCGACACCCGCCGCCAGGTGCCGGACCTTACGCCGCCACACGACGGCCAATGACGGAACACTGGCTCGAGCAGTCGTATGCCGACCGCGACTTCGGCGACCTGGACCTCGCCGAGTCCGAGCTGCGCGGTTGCCGCTTCGAGAGATGTCGCTTCCGTAGTACGCGGCTGACCGAAGCCACCATCACCAGCTGCGTCTTCGACACGTGCGACTTCCGCGGCGCCTTTTTGGGCAGCGCCGTCTTCACCACCACCGCACTCCTGACCTGTCAGTTCGGCATGACCGACCTGTTCCTGACCACGTTCCGTGACTGCAAACTGACCGGCACCACCTTTACCGAGTCGGACCTCACCCAGGCCACGATCGCCGGTGGTGACTGGTCGCTGGTCAATCTCCGCACCGCGAATCTACGCAAAGTGGACCTGCGCAAAGTCCGCTTGAACGAAGCCGATCTGTACGCTTCCAACCTGTCTGACGCTGACCTGCGCGACACAGATCTGACCGGCGCAAATCTCGAAACTGCTCGTCTGAGCGGAGCCGACCTGCGCGGTGCACGTCTGGATGGGATCAATTTGCTGGCGCTGGATCTCCACAATGTGCGTCTGGATGTCCAGCAGGCAATTCTGCTCGCCCGTTGGCACGGTGCGGTGATCGAGTAGCCGCGCTCGTTTCGGACACCAGCTCATGCAACCGGCTCAAACAGCGGCGGTACTTTTTTTCGTAGCCGCCGTGCCGGTAGCTGATCGCAAACAGGTCAGCCAATGACAGCCCGTCCAGCATGCTGATGCTCAGTCGGACTTCCTGGTCGTACAGCTTGTCCACAAAATGCACCAGGCGCAGGGCGACGGCCTGATCATCGATGCGCTGCAAGCGAGCAATGAACAGCGCATCCAGCCGCATCGCGATCTGGCTGTACTGGACCGGGTGCACGGACTCCAGTTGACGTGCCAGCGCCGGCCACTCCAGCAGCACCCGCGCCTCCTCCGCCGCGGCATCCGTCTCATACGCCTGCTGTAACGCCTGCGGAGTGACGGCCACCGATGAGTCGAGCACCAGCTCGTTCCAGTGGCGATGGCGATAGTCTTCGCCGTCGACCGTCAGCACGGTGAAGCGATTGGCGATCTCACCGATTTCGCGCTGAAACGCCTCCGCCGCGAAACGCCCCTGGCCCAGGTCCGACGGCAACGTGTTCGACGTCGTCACGACGGCAATCGGCTCGCCTCGGCGCTCCAGCAGCCGCCGCAGAAACATCGATGCCATACGTGTCTGAGCAACGTCGTCCAGCTCGAACTCGTCGATGCATAGTAACCGGGTGTGCGCCATCGCCTGCAGCGTCG
Organism: Chloroflexota bacterium; assembly: GCA_035995405.1. Lineage (GTDB taxonomy): Bacteria > Chloroflexota > UBA6077 > UBA6077 > CF-72 > CF-72. Next base: position 1,670 of record DASYKL010000126.1, on the reverse strand, counting down.
GCTCCAGACCTAGCCGCGAGATGGTGTACGCCAGCTCGCCGAACGACAGGTAGAGCCGCTGACCGGTGACCGCGTGATACGTCGCGGCTAACAGGTGTGTCTTGCCGACGCCGTAGCCGCCGTCGAGATACATCGCACTCGGTCCGTCATCTGCCTTGCGCATCAGGCGCTTCAGCAGCTGTGCGCGCTGGACCTGTCCGATCCGCGCGGCAAACTCCCGCAGCCGCTCCCGTGCGGCGAGCTGCGATGGGTATCGCGGGTCAGGCTCGTACGTTTCAAACGACGCCCGCTCGAACCGCCGCGTTGGCACGAACCCGGCGATCACCTCGCCGATAGCGATGGCGCTCACGGCTGGTAGGCGGTCCACGGTCGATAAAGTATGGTCCAGAGAGCTTGATGAACGCTTCAGAAAAACCAGGTGTGGTCCGCTGGGGTGTGCTCGGCGCCGCCGACATTGCCGTGCGGCGCCTGATTCCGGCCATGCACGAGGCCAGGGGCAATGAGGTCGTGGCGCTCGCCAGCCGCTCACACGACCGCGCTCGCGCCCTCGTCAGTGAGCTCAACATCCCGCGCGCGTACGGCAGCTACGCCGAGCTACTCGCTGACCCAGAAGTGGACGCCGTGTACGTCCCACTGCCAAACACCATGCATGCGGAGTGGACGATCCGTTCAGCCGAAGCCGGCAAGCATGTCCTGTGCGAGAAACCTATGGCGACTACGGTCGCCGAGTGCGATGCGATGATCGCCGCGTGTCGTGCGGCCGGGGTGAAGTTCATGGAAGCATTCATGTACCGCTTCCACCCCCAACACGCCCGCGTGCGGGCGCTGGTGGCTTCAGGAGCGATTGGGGAGCCGACGATGATCCGCTCGTCATTCTGCGTGCGCATGCAACGGCCGCCCGAGGACATCCGCTATTCCGCCGCGCTAGGCGGTGGCGCGTTATTCGACGTAGGCGTCTATGCCCTGGACGCCGCCCGCTGGCTCGCCGCCACGGCCCAGTCTGAAGCGACCTCAGCCTCTCTCGGCATCTCGGTTGACCCCGTCGGCATCACCGGCCAGACCGCTCTCAACGCAGCCGGCGTAGACGAGAACGCCGCCGCCGCCCTGGCCTTCCCCAGCGGCCTCCTGGCCGCCGTGACCTGTTCCTTCCAGGCCGCCGCCGGCGGTACCTATGAGATCATCGGCCCGCAAGGCAAGATCACCGTCCACCACGCCTTCACCCCGCCGCCCGACACGGCTCCCCGCCTGACCCTGACCACCCCCGAGGGCGCGACAGACGAAACCTTCGCCCCCAACCAGAACCAGTACACGATGATGCTCGAAGCCGTCGCCCAGTCAATCCTCAACAACACGCCCACGCCGCTCGCCGACGCAGCCGGCCGAGGCAACATCGCCATCATCGAATCCCTCCTGAGCCCCGCGTCGCGAACCGCGTAGCGCCCTCGACAGGACTCGAACCTGTGACACCACGGTTAGAAGCCGTGTGCTCTATCCGCTGAGCTACGAGGGCATGCCAACGCCAACTTTAGCAAGCGGCCTCTCTATTGTGGGCCACAGGCCCGAACATCCGCCACGGGTCGCGATACTCGGCAGCGTCTCGCGTGCGCTTGACCTGGCCGTTCTTTGCCTGCGCCAGGCGCAGATTGACGTAGCTCGCGGGCAGCTCGTTC
>DASYKL010000125.1:0-1577 GCA_035995405.1 Chloroflexota bacterium | reverse complement strand
CGTAGCCCTAGGCGGCGAGCCCGCCGCGGCGTAAGCGCAGCGTTCAATACGGCTCGGCGGAGCTTTGCGGGCCCCAGTGCTCGAGTACAGTTCGGAAGTCTGCAGCCCCGGTGGCGAGTACGGATCGGGGGAGCTTGCAGCCTGTATGGATGGGAGACATCGTTAACACGTGTACGAGGACATGGCTAACACCTTGAATGACGAGCATGTGGCCCAAAGGAGGCACTCGTCATGCCCTGGCAGGAGGTGTCCGCCGTGTCGCTGCGCACCGAGTTCGTGGCGCTGGCCAACCAGGACAGGGCCAATGTGCGCGCCCTGTGCCGCCAATTTCAGATCAGTCCGCCAACCGCGTACAAATGGCTGGCGCGGTTCGCGCGTGACGGGCCGGCTGGGCTGGTCGAGCGCTCGCGGCGTCCACACCACTCACCGACGCGTACGTCGGCCGAGGTCGAGGCCAGCGTGATCGCCCTCCGCGACGCGCATCCCACCTGGGGTGGACGCAAGGTGTCGGCGCGCCTGGAGCACCGCGGCCAGTTGGCGCCGCAGCCCAGCACGGTGACCGAGATTCTGCGCCGTCACGGTCGGCTCGAGTCGGCCCAGCGGGTGCCGCACGCGTGGCGACGCTTTGAACGAGCTGTGCCCAATCAGTTGTGGCAGATGGACTTCAAAGGCCACGTGGCGCTCGCTCAGGGGCATGGCCGCGTCCATCCGCTGACCGTGCTGGACGATCACTCACGCTATGCCATCGGTCTAGAAGCGTGCGCCGATGAGCGTGGGACGACCATCCAAGCGCGCCTGCGCGAGTTGTTCCGCCGCTACGGCCTGCCCGATCAGATGCTGATGGATAACGGCGGCGCATGGGGTCGGACGTCCGCCACGCAGGCCTACACGCCCTTCAGCGTGTGGCTGCTCCGCCTGGGTATTCGGGTCAGCCATGGCCGACCCTACCATCCGCAGACGCAAGGCAAAGACGAGCGCTTCCATCGCACGCTCAAGGCGGAGGTACTGCAGCGACCGCCCTTTGACAGCCTGGCGCAGGCGCAACACGTCTTCGATGACTGGCGCACTTGCTACAACCTCGAACGACCACACGAAGCGTGCGGCTTGCAGCCGCCGATCAGCCGCTACTGGACCAGCCAGCGCACCTTTCCAGAGGTGTTGCCGCCGATCGAGTACAGCGCGGATGACCAGGTCCGGCGGGTCCAGAAACAAGGCGACGTCAGCTTTCTGGGTCGGCATGTCCAGGTCGGGCTGCCGTTTCGTGGCCAATTGGTGGCCATACGCCCAACCAGCATCGATGGTGTGCACGAGGTGTACTTCGTCTGCCAACCACTGCGGCAGATCGATCTCAGGGTGCCACCTTCAGTGGTCGAGTTGAACACGAATGTGTAAACCATGTCCCCGCACACCCGTAAACCATGTCTCAGGTCTGTACAGGCTGCAAGCTCCCCCGAGCCGTACTCGCGAGCGAGGCTGCAAGTTCCCGGCCCGTACTCGCCACTGAGCCTGCAACCTCCCGGCCCGGACTCGCTACCGCAAGACGCGTACGCGAGGCCGGCCGAGCCTCACGCCAGGCC
>DASYKL010000124.1:0-3757 GCA_035995405.1 Chloroflexota bacterium | reverse complement strand
AGCCAGGCCGCTGTCTCCACCGCGTCGCCCGCCGCGGCCAGCATATCCGGCCTGTCGAACATCATCCCGCCAACGGCCAGGTGCCGCTGATGCGACCCGACCGGCTCGTCATCTGTGTTCGCCAGCCGCCCATCATCGTTGTCGCCAATTTGCGGAAACGTACCGTCTGGTCGCGTGTAGGCCAGCATGAACTCGAACATTTTTCCCAATCGTTCGCGGACCTGCGGTGGAACCGTTACCCGGTTACGTTCGCACAACAAGACGCACGCATACCAGAACTCCGCGACGAGACCCTGGTAGCCGATGCCCTGCTCGAAATCCACTCCATCCGGATGGACCTGCTGCGCCATCTCGCCCCAGACGATCTCGAAGCCTTTGCGTCGCCAGTTCGCCGCTTCCGAAAAGTCTGCCAGCAGCACCCCGAGAAATACCAGCCCCACGCCATTCGATAAATAGTGATTGCCGTTGTTGTCGGCGTACTCCAGGTTGTCGAGGATATGACGCCCATGCTGCAGCATGGCTCTCAAAAACCGCTGACGGTGCGCTGGTGTGAATTCCGGCGCGTCGGCAAACAATGCCGCCGCCCACAACCAATTAGCGGCTCGGACAGCCACTTCCATGGCGCGTCCCCAATTGACCCCATAGGGCCACGGATTGTCGTCCAGCCACGCGTCCAGCTGCGCCACGAATTCTCGCGCATAGCGCGGGTCCGCATCGAGCGCGTATGCCCGCCCGAGTGTTACCCAATGGTGCGCTCGACTCAGCTCCCATGGCATTTTGACGTCGCACGGTTCGCCGAGTCGCAAGTAATCCTGGTCGTCGGCGAGGACGTCACCAGGCCAGCCGATGCCTGTCTTGAAATCGCGGTGCCAGTCGATACGCGGTCCCAACTGCACGGGTCCTGACCCGAGCAGATCGATAACATGGTCTAGGGCATCCGCCGCTCGCGCCCGCGTTCGCTCGGCGCCGTCCGGATGTGCCGCCGCCAGTGCCGCGGCCGTCACGCGAGCCGAAGCTGGTTCGACAAAGAACCGCTCGAGAAATTTTCCGAAAGCCTCATCGACCGAGACGGAGCCCAACGCTTGCCGCAGCGCCAGGTCAGACAATTCGCCGCGGTTGTGTTCGATCCGCCAGCGCCGCGCCCGCGCGCGGGCCGTCCGCAACGCATAACGTCCGACGACCAGGGGCATCCGCCGCGGCGGCACGCGCTTCAGCCGATAAACCACCTCGCGGACCGAGACCATCACGGGACGCTCACTTCGCGCTCACGTCGCAGCTCACCTTTTACCCGCCCGCACGGCCCGCATCCGTGGGCATCCGCCGTCACGCTCACGTCGCCCACGGGGCAGCTGGCTGGGTATCCGCCGCCACGCTCGGCATGGCACCCGCCGCACAGGCCCACATCGATCGGTATCCGCCGTCGCGCTCACGTAGCAACGCTCGCATGCCTGCCGCACGGCACACACCTCGATTGGGTATCCGCCGTCGCCCTCACGTCGCGCGCCGTGGTCGCTCGCTGTGTATCCGCCGTTGCGCTCAGGCTGCATTCGCCGTGTGTCCCGCGGCCGTGGGCATCCGCCGTCGACCCGACTCGCGGTCGCCGCGCCATGCCCGCAGTTCGCCACGGACGGCCTGACTTGGCGCTCGCCGAACCTGCCGGCCGACTCGCTGCCGCCGCCATCGCGTGGCCTGTTGCCGTGCGACGGAAATCCTGCGTTCTAGCCGTCCGGCTCATCGGAGGGAGCCTAACAGCCGCTCGGCATTCTGCCGCCAGGTGTGCCGCGCAACCGCCACCTCGCGAGCCTGCTCTCCAAGCCGTGACCGCAACGGCGCATCATCGATCAACCGCACAATCGCCGCCCCCAGCGCAGCGGGCTCATCGGGTGGCACCAGCAACGCCGTCTCGCCATCCCGCAACACGTCAGCAATCTGACCGACCGCGCTGGCGACGATTGCTCGCCCCGTCGCCATATATTCAAACAGCTTGGTCGGCGAGCCGAAGAACTCACCCCCATCGGCTTGACGCCCGTGTGGCGAGACCAGCACGTCGCATGCCGCCAGATAGCCCGGCATCTCGCCATGCGGCACCAGCCCGGGCAGTAGAACAGACGCGTGCAGTCCGTGCTCCTCGACCACCTCCTCGACTAGTCGCCGCAACGGCCCGTTGCCGATCAGCAGCCAGCGGACGTTCGGTCGGGCCTCGAGTGTGAACGGTAACACCGCCGCCAGCGACGGGATGCCGTGCCACAAGCCGAACGTTCCAGAAAACCCGATCACGACGTCACTTGGCGCCAACCCCAGGCGACGCCGCACCGCCGACCCATCGACGTGCGGTCCGAACACCAGCGGGTCGACCGCATTCGGGTTCACCAGAATTTTGTCCGCGCCAACGCCCTGCGCGATCAACTGCGTCCGCAAGACCTCCGACACGACAACAACGCCGTCCGCAGCGCGGAGATTAATCCGCTCCACCAGCGCCGCCACGCGGCGGTAATGCAGACCCCCCCAGTACTGCCCTTTCCACAGCTCGGAGCTGTTGAATTCCAGCACCAGCGGCACACGCAAAAGACGCGACAGCACCGCGCCGGTGCAGTTGAACGCCGTGTGGCGCTGATAGATGAGCTGCGCCGGAGTCCGACGCGCGGTCCGCCACGCCGCGACCCCGAACGCGACGTTGTACGCTACATCCTCCAGCTCGCGGAGACGGCCGTCAAACCACATTTCCGGCTGGATGACGTCGGTGGGCACATTAACCCCCGGCAGTCCGTCTGACGATACCACCTGGACCGCCACGCCCGCCTGCTCCAGTCCGCCGATCACCCCGGCGGTATGCGCGACGGAGCCGCCACCCGCCAGTCCGAGCCACAACTGGCTCCGCAAATAGAGGATCCGCCGCGGCCGGCGGAGTGCGATCCGCCGTGGTCGCAACACACGATCCACCAGGTGCAACAGTGGCTCGCCAAGCACGCGCGCCGCGGCACACGCCGCCAGGTGGCGCACGATCGCCGCGCCATAATGCGCCAGGTGTGCTGGCGTCGAAAAGGGTTCGCGCGTCCCGCGCAGGTCGAGCCGGCACTTATGCCGCGCCGGTGCCAGCGCCAGCAGCAGACTGGTAATCCGCAAGCGCGACTGCTGCAGGTCCGGGGCAACCAGCACCGCTGCCGCAAACTCACGTCGCCACAACCCCAGCAAGCTGGCGGCCACGCGCGCGACCGAGCCGCGCAGCACCGCGCGGTCAAACCATTCCAGGTCGACGCCCGTGCCGAAGTGCTGCACGACGATGGCTTCCACCTGCGCCCGCGACACCTCGCCCAAAGGCATCACCAGCACAGTCGCCGGCAGCCTCGCCGGCACCTCGGCCGACCCATCTTTTTTGTGGCCCTCCCCCCGCCCTCCCACCCCAGATTGTCGGGGGCGGAGCGTCACGGGAAGCGTCACGCGGAGTCCGAACAGCGTCACGCGAGCGTCATTCCGACGTCACAAAATCGCGCCGCGCACAACGACCCGATCTGGCACACACGGGGCGTCACCGGCGGCGTCACATAGCGCCTGAAACCCGTCATGGCGACGTCACAATTTCGCGGTATACGTCGATCGTCGCCTCGATCGCACGCCGCCACGAGAACTCACGCTCCACGATGGCCCGCGCTGCCGCGCCAGTACGTCGCCGACCAGCCTCATCCTGCAGCACCGCCGTCAAACGCTCCGCCAACGGCGCCACCTCGCCCGCTGGCACCAGGTACCCCGTCCGACCATC
>DASYKL010000123.1:0-5248 GCA_035995405.1 Chloroflexota bacterium | reverse complement strand
TGCAGGCTAACACTGCAGGGAGACGAACTAACGCGTGCCGGTCTGACGTGGCGGAATGGCTTGCAGGAAACGCCAGATCGCGCGAAGCTCGTCGTCTGTCATCTGGGCGAAGTACGGCCACGGCATAAACGTGCTGAGGCGGTGGCCATCCGGACGGACTCCGGTCCGCATGACCCGCAGGAAATCAGTTTCCGCCCAGGTCCCGAGCGCCGCTGACGTCAGATTCGACGCCTGGACGGTGTCAGGCGATGCCAGCGGAACCGTACCACCGGACAAGCCAGGGCCATGGCAGGTCGGGCAGCCGGCCGAATCAGTCAGGTACTTGCCGTACTCCGGTGTCACAGCCGGCGCCGGCGCAGCTGGCCTTGCTGCCGTGTGCTCGATGTTCAGCGCGGCCTGCAGCGGCAGTTGGCCGAAGACGAACATCGCCCGACCCAGCGGTCGCAGCTCGCTGGGCGCTCGGGTCATGTCAATCGCTGGCAGCGACCGGACATACGCGATGATCGCCGCCAGGTCAGCGTCGGCGAAGTGGTTGTAGTCATCCGAAGGCATGCTCAGCAGCGGCCGCCCTTGCGGGTCCACGCCATGGCGGATAGCCCGCACCAGGTCCGCGTCGCTGAGCGCAGCCCCGACACCGCCACGCCCGCGGGTCAGGTTGGGAGCGACGATCCGCCCCAGCGCTCGATCATCGACGACAACCTTGCCGGCGAGATTCGAACCATGGCAGTCCGTGCACATGGCTACTGCACTCGCCAGATGCTGTCCTCGCTGGACAGAGACAATGTCCGACGGGATGCGCAAAGGCTCCATCGGCACGGCAATGGTCTGGTTGAGGCGCGCTTCGCTGATCATGAAGATCGCGCCCGCCGAGACGGCGACGATCAGAACGGCGCCAACGATCACCAGCCCGACGACTTTGACCGTCTCGTACATGCCGTGCGCTTGAATCGACAGCGGCAGAATTAGCGCGTGCTGTACGCGGCGATGCCCCCGTCCCGCCGTGGGTCCGATGCGCCGCGGAATCGACCGCGGCTGTCGATTACGATCAGCTGGTTGCGTCCGAAGCTGGCGCCGTAGTTTGCCGCTTGTGGCTGGACGTCGAAGCCAGCATCGGCCAACGCTTCGCGGCTAGCCCGACTCACCCGACCCTCGACGAACACCGCTCCGCCTTCACAGTGCACGCGTGGCGCCGACACAGCCTCGACCGGGCTCAGCTTGCCGTCGACAAGCGCCGCAATGACCTGGACGACGCTCGTCACGATGGCATTGGTCCCTGGTGCTCCGCTGACGATGGCTGGGCGCCGACCATCGAACACGATAGTCGGCGCCATGCCCGAGACGCGTGCCTTGCCCGGTTGAATCGAGTTCGGACCACCAGGCATTGGATCGAACAGGTCCATCCCGCTATTGAGCGCGATGCCTGTGCCGGGCACGATCACGCCCGAGAAAATGCCCAGCGTGTGGGTCAGCGCGACGGCGTTGCCATCGACGTCATAGGTCGAGACGTGGGTCGTTCCTTCGCCGCCAACCGCCGCCAGCGCGTGTGGCAGCTGCCCTTGCTGGATCCTGGCGGCAGCCTTGTCGGCCCAGGCGCTGGCAGTCAATTCGGCGATCGGCACGTTGATAAAATCGGGGTCAGCCACCGAGCGGGCCCGCTCGGCAAACGCTTCGCGCATCGCGCCTGCCAGGAGCACATACGTTTCGGGCTGCTCGGCCACGAGCGCTGGGAAGCGATCCAGCACCTGCAGCATTTGCACGCAGGTGATGCCGGATGCGGGCGGCGCCGCACTGCTGATGGTCAGTCCGCGATAGCTGCCTTCAACGCAATCCGAGCGACGGACTTCGTAGCCGCGCAGGTCATCGAGCGTAGTGTAGCCGCCGCCCCGTTCGATTTCGGCCGCGATGCTTTCGGCCAGCTCGCCGGCGTAGAAGTCGCGCGCACCGGCGCGTGCCAACCGTGCGAGTGTGTCCGCCAGGTCCGGGTTGCACCACTGGTCGCCGGCTTGCTTGAGGCTGCCGTCACGTCGACACCACAAGCGCTGCGATGCGGGCGTACGTTTGACACGCTGCTCGCCGCTGGGCATGCCCGCCTGGGTAGGACGTCGCAAGTGATCGAAGGCGTAGTCGGGTGCTGCAAAGCCATCGCGCGCGAGGCTGGCGGCCGGCTCGAGTAGCTCGGCCCACGGCAGACGGGCGCGGCTGTGCAGGCTGGCCAGACCGGCGACCACACCCGGCGTACCAACCGACGTGTGGCCGAGGTTCGAGCGGTAGTCGTCAAAAAGCGTGTAGCCGCCCAGATCGGTCCGCCCGCGATAGTCGGCGGCCCACATATCCGATGTGGCGCGCGAGCCGGCTCGGGCGTGGAAGGCGACATGCTGACACGTGCCGGGGCTGGCGTACGTCGCGCAGCCGAAACCACCCAGCCCGCACATTTGGGGGTCGGTCACCATCTGCGCGAACGCGGTAGCGATGGCGGCATCAAACGCATTTCCGCCACGCGTCAAAATCTCCGCGCCAACCTCTGCCGCCATCGGCTGCGGTGCGACCACGACTCCACGCATTGGGCAAAGGTACACTGCCCAAATGGGGACCGCGGGTCTGGCGCGATTGGTCGGTATCCAGGTTGGCCTGCCAACGACCCACGGCAGCCCCGACGCCGCCGATCCACTCGACCGTCCCTGGCGCACCGCCTTCTACAAATCGGCCGTCGCCGGCCCGGTCTGGCTCGGCAAGACCAACCTCGTGGGCGATGGCCAGGGCAACTTGCGCGTCCACGGCGGCGAGGACATGGCCGTGCTGGGCTATGCCGCCAGCCATTACCCCTTGTGGCGCGCCGAGCTCAACCTGCCTGATCTGCCGTACGGCGCATTCGCCGAGAACTTCACCATCACCGCCTTGGATGAGACTTCGGTCTGCGTCGGCGACGTATACGCCATAGGTGATGCCCAGGTCCAGGTCTCCCAGCCCCGTCAGCCCTGCTCCAACATCACCCGCCGCTGGAAACTCCGTGGCCTGACCGAACGGGTCGGCGAGACCGGCCGCACGGGCTGGTACCTGCGCGTCCTGCGGGAAGGCGAAGTGTGTGCTGGCGAGCCTGTTGTTCTCCTTGAGCGTCCCTCGCCGGAACTGACCATTGAGCGCGTCGCCCGAGAGCACCATTAGCCGCAGTCGCCGCCTGGCGATGCTGGTGGCGCTGTGCGGCGGCGCGCTGCTATCTACCGGCACGACCATCGGCATCACCCCATTCCTGTTGGACATCGCCCACGACCTGGGGACCGACCTCTCCGCGGCGGGCAACCTGGTGGCGCTGCAAAGCGTGACCTGGGGCATCGCCTCGCTCTTCGCGGGCGCGGCATCAGACCGACTCGGGCGCAGACCTTTGTTGTCGGTTGGCCTGGTACTGCTGGTCATCTCGGCGCTCGGAGTCGCGCTTGCTGACAGCTACGTCTGGGTCGCGGCCTGGCGATTGTTCGGCGGCCTCGGCGGCGGCTGCTTCATGGGCACGGTCTTCGCCACGGTGTCCGATCACGTGCCGGTCGCCCAGCGCGGGCGTTCCCTCGGTTGGGTCGTGACGGGCCAGTCGCTGGCGCTCGTGCTCGGCGTGCCGGCTATGACCCTGGCCGGTACGGTCGGCGGCTGGCGTGGCGCGATCTTCGGCCAGGGCCTGGTCGTCCTGGCCTGCGCTGTAGCGGTCTGGTTCGTCGTGCCGCACTCCACCAGCCGTGGTTCGGTCGCCCCGATGCCGTTCCGATCCGTCGCCCGGCTCGTCGGTCCACGGGTCATGGCCCTGTTGCTGGCCAATTCGACTGAGCGCGTCTGCTACGCCGCCGTGGCCGTGTTCCTGCCGACGTTCTTATTGACCCGCTATGCCTTGGACCCGCCGCATCTGGCGCTCGGTCTGGGACTGGTCGCACTCGGCAACTTGCTCGGCAACGTGGTGGGCGCCCAGCTGAGCGACCGCCTGCCGGCCCCGCAGCTGGTACTCGCGGTCTCGCTCATCGGCGCCGGCATCTTGGCCTTGCCGATTTTGAGCTGGGCGCCGTCGGCTCCAGTGTCGATCCTCCTCGGGTTCGTCTATACGCTGGTCAATGCCGGCGGCCGGCCGGCGGTCCTGACGCTGCTGAGTGGCGTCTCGAGTGAAGCACGCGGCGCGGTGCTGGGCCTGAACATCACGTTCTCGAGCCTGGGATGGATCGGCGCGACAGCTCTAGGCGGGGCCGTGCTCGGTTTCGCTGGCTTCGGCGGTCTGGCCGTCCTGACCTTTGTGTTTGGTCTGCTCGGTGGCGCGCTTGCCCTGGCAGCATGGTTGGTGCCGAGCCAGCGCGCGCGTCTGGTCGTGGCGCGCGGCGAACGCTAATTGTGCCAGCTGAGCCGGCGGTGCCGCGGCCGAGCGCGTCAGTGATCCTGGTTCGTGACGCCGCCGACGGCCTGGAAACGTTCATGGTTCGCCGCCACGCGCAATCCCCCGTGGCGCCCAGCGCGTACGTCTTCCCTGGCGGCACCGTCCGCGCTGACGACGCCGACGTTGACGTCCCAGACGCCGCCGCGTTGGCCGACCGCCTGACGGCCCGCTCCGACACTTCCATCCCAGCCGCCCAGGCCGCCGCGTTCTACGTGGCCGCTGTCCGCGAGCTCTTCGAGGAGGCCGGCGTGCTCTGCGTCCGAGATGCATCTGCGGCACTCCTCGCCGTCGACTCCGCCGATCAAGCCCTCCAGGAGCGACTTGCCGCGACACGCCTGGCGCTGCAGGCCCGTGAGCTATCCCTGGCTCGCGTCCTTGCCGATTGGAGCTGGCAGCCAGCCTTTGATCTGCTGGTGCCGTTTTCTCACTGGGTCACGCCAACGCTGCTCGCGGCGCGGTTCGATACATGGTTCTTCGTCGCCGCCATGCCGCCAGGCCAGGCCGCGCTGCACGACACGATCGAGACCAGTGCAGGCGTCTGGCTGCGTCCGTCAGAGGTCCTCGATGGCGACTACCACACCGTCTACGCCACGGCGCAGCACGTGCGCCGCCTCAGCCCATTCGCTACGGTCGCCAGCCTGCTCGCCTTCAGCGCCGTGAAGCCGATTCTGCGGACGCAGCCCGACGTCACTGAGGCCGGCGATGGCCTCAGCGTCAGACTCGCGCCGCATCTGGTCGACGCCTGGTAAGCCACCCGCGCCCGTGGGACAGGTGCGCTAACGTGTACCTCTATGCCCACGCCGCCGCGCGTTATCCCGGTGCCGTGCCCGTTCGGCGTAACGGGTG
>DASYKL010000122.1:0-5612 GCA_035995405.1 Chloroflexota bacterium | reverse complement strand
GCTGGCAGTCCGTCCGGGCCGAGTCCCGGCCGGAAGTTTCACCATCATGATCGGGCTATACGTGCTCTTTACCGTGCTGATGCGCCAGAAATACGATGTGGGAGTTCAGGTCCCGCTGGCTGTCGCCGGAGTGCTGAGCGGCGTCGTTGCCGACCTGTTGAACGTCTGGCTGCGGCCGGGGCAATCGAATAGCGCGCTCCGCGCATTCGCCGCACTGGTGCCGGCGGTCGCGACCGCGGCGAGTATCCTGGCGCTCGCGATGACACAAGGCGTGTGGTGGAGCATTCACTTGTGGGCCGGCGCGGTTGTCCTGGCTGGCGCGACGGGTTGGCTGCTCGCATACCTGGTGACGTCTGCGCCCGCCCCGACGGCGGCCTCAGCGACGGAGTAGCTCGCGTTCGGCTGGCGAAAGAAAGCTCACTTCAAACGCGTTGTCCACAATTTCCTGGACGGCGGCGTCCGGCAGTCCGAAGTGGGTGCTGAGCAGGCCGATCTCGTGCGTCAGTGACGTCTCGAAGATCGCCGGTGTGTCGGTGTTGACTGTGACGCGCACGCCGGCCGCGTACAACTGCGCCAGCGGGTGCTCCGCAAGTGATGGATAGACGCCCAGCTCGATGTTGCTCGTCGGGCAGACTTCCAGGGGGATCCCGTGTTCGACCAGATGACGGACGAGGGTCGGATCCTCGATGGCCCGTACGCCGTGCCCCAGACGCTCGGCGCCAAGTGCATTAAGCGCGCCCCAGATGCTCGCGGGTCCGGCTGTTTCACCGGCGTGCGGGGTGCTGTGCAGGCCGGCGGCGCGGGCGCGATCGAACCAGGGCTCGAACGGCTCCGGCGGGTAGCCGCGTTCGGTGCCGGCGAGGCCGAGGGCCACGACGCCGTCGTTTTTGCCGTCAATGGCCATCGACGTGATGAAGTCGGCGAGCGGCAGGTCGGGATACAGCGTGACGGTGCGGCGTGGGATGTCGAATATCCAGCGCAACTCGACGTTGAACTCCTGGCGGACGCGCTGTCGACCGCGGGTGAGGCCATCGAAGAACGCCTCGCGCAGGCCGCGGTAAACCTCGGGACCTGGAGTGACGGTGACCTCGGCATAGCGAATGTCCTGGGCGGCCAGTTCCGCGCCCAGCTCGTGCGTGACGAGCTCGTAGTCGGCCGCGTTCACCAGACAGGCGCGCAGGGTGGCGTACACCTCGACGAAGTGGGCGAAGTCGCGGAAGTGGAACCAGCGGCGCAGACCATCGAGATCGTCAGCCGGCAGGTCGATACGATTGCGCTGGGCGAGCGCCAACAGCGTCGGCGGCCGAATGGAGCCCTGGAAGTGCAGGTGCAGCTCGGCTTTGGGCATCAGTCCAGTATGTGGGCCAGTATGCGGGGCTAGCGGCTACGCGGCAGCGGGCATATCCTCCACCGCGAGGGTAGGAGGGCACTCATGGTTCTGTCCACAAGCGCCAGGGCGCTCGGCGCGATGACCGGGCCTCGGTATGTCGAGAGCCTGCGTGACGGGCGAGAGGTGTGGCTTGACGGAAAGCGGATCGACGACATCACCACGCATCCGGCTTTCCGCGGCATGGTCGGGGCGCTCGCCGAGGTCTACGACAAACAAGTTGGCGAGTACCGCGATGAGATGACGTACGTCGAGCCGGAGAGCGGAGTGCGAACGAGTCTGTCCTGGCTGATGCCGACGACGCGCGAAGACTCGGCCACAAAGCGACGCAACAGCCAGTTGTGGAACTTGTTGACGTGGGGCCAGCTGGGCCGGAGTCCGGATGTGCTGGCGCCATTCATCGTCAACCTGATGAGCCGACGGGCAGCTTTTTCGGCGGCCAGTCAACATCCGCGCTGCGATTTCGGCGAGAACATCGCCGGCTACTACCGTTATTGCCGTGACAACGACCTGTTTCTGACCCACGCGCTTGGCGATCCGCAGGTCGACCGCAGCCAGCAACCGCAGAATGAGCGTCGCGCCGTGCCGGAGGACGAAGAGATCGGACTGCACGTCGTCGAGGAAACTGACGCAGGAGTTATCGTGAGCGGCGGCAAACAGCTTTCGACGGCGGCGGTCTACAGCAATGAGACCTACGTCTCGTTGTCCCAGACGTTTTACGCCAGGAACGATCCGCGCTTTGTGCTCGCGTTTTCTATCCCGACGAACTCTCCGGGGCTACGTATTCTGGCTCGCGAACCGGTCAGTCGCTGGTTCGGCTCGTGGGGGCACCCGTTCCAGGACCTGGACGAGCAGGACTGCATGCTCTTCTTTCAGCGCGTGCTGGTGCCGTGGGACCGCATCTTCTTTTTGTACGATGCGCCGCCGCGCGTCATGGGCTCGGCTGGGCCGAGCGGAGCGGAGCTGAACTTCGCAGGTTGGGCCAATCTGGAACGAGCGTTGTTCCGCTTCCGTCTGCTGACGGCAGTCGCGACGCTGGTCACCGAAGCGATCGGTGTGAACGAGTTCCGCGAGGTTGCGTCCAAGCTGGGCGAAATGGTCGCCAATTGCGAAATGCTGCGGTTGGCCATGGATGGTATCGAACATTCATCGCGTCCGACCGCCGGCATGCCAGGTCAAGGTCCACTCTCGGTCTGGATGGCCCAGACAACGTGGCGCATGACGGAGCTGTTGCGGGAGCTGTGTGGCTCGGGCATCGTCATGCAGCCGAGCGAGAACGACCTGGCCAGCCCTGAGCTACGGCCGTCGCTCGAGCGATTCATGCGCGGCAAAGATGTCGACGTCGAATACAAGTCGCGCTTGTTCCGCGTGGCGCATGAGTTGGCGATGTCATCGTTTGGCATGCGCCAGGACATCTACGAGTACTGGCACGCGGGTGACCCGAGCCGCAATCGCATCAACTTGCTGCGTGCCTACGATCAGTCCGACATCACCGATCGCCTGAAAGAGTTGTGCAGCCGGCCGCTGCCACACGGAACTACCGACTAACCAGATAAACGGGGGATACCTTCGTGCAGGATGCTGT
This sequence comes from Chloroflexota bacterium, assembly GCA_035995405.1. Taxonomy (GTDB): domain Bacteria; phylum Chloroflexota; class UBA6077; order UBA6077; family CF-72; genus CF-72. The sequence goes on along the minus strand of DASYKL010000122.1, from coordinate 2,640 downwards.
GGCACGGGATTCTGTTGACACCACCTCGGCTCGGCTGACGCGCCGAGCGCTGCTTTGTCGTGGCGGTGGACTGACGGGAATGGTTCTTCTTCTCTCCGCCTGCGGTCCGGCTGCACCGGCGACGAGCAGCGCTCCGACCGCGGCGCCAACGACTGCTCCGCTCCAGCCAACAGCGGCGCCTGCCGCGGCCGTCGCGACCAGTCCAGCCGCTGCAGTTTTGACGACGGTGCCAGCGAGTGCAGCGAGTGCAGCGAGTGGCGCGAGTGGAGCTGCGGCCAGTTCTGGCGCCGTCAGGTTTGCTGGCGTGACATTGCCGACGTATATTCCATCGACCAGCAGCGCCAAGCCGGACCTGCCCAGCGGCGGACCGAACCTCAGCGACGCGTACGCCTCGTATCCAAAGGATCCGCCGAAGGCGAATGGCCAGACACCTGGTCGCGGCAGCGACGTCACGACACTGGTCGGCGCCTATTATCCGCCCAGTACTCCGCTCGAGCAGAACCCGGCCTGGCAGGAGGTCAATCGCGCGCTTGGGGCGACCGTGCGCATGAGCCCCATCTCGTTGACCGACATCTTCACCAAGACGGCAACGATGATCGCCGGCGACAACCTGCCGGATCTGATGAGCTTCAGTCAGGGTTGGAACGCCAGTCCCAATCTGCCGCAATTCGTCGAGGCCAAGTGTGCCGACCTGACGCAGTACCTCAGCGGCGATGCCATCAAGACGTATCCCAATCTGGCCGCCATTCCTACCGCGGCGTGGAAACATACGGCCTACAAAGGACGGATTTTCGCGATTCCGATCCATCGACCGGCGGTCTACACGGTGCTGTACATGAACAGCACGATGTACAACGCGGAAATCGGTCAGGGCGTCGTGCCGAAGAGTGCGGACGACTTCAAGCGGATGCTCGTGCAACTGAACCGACCTCGCGAAGGACGCTACGCGTACACCGCCCGCGTCGCGCCCAACACGCTGCCGTGGGACCTGACGAACCTCGGGCGCATTTTCGGTGCGCCAAACTTCTGGCGGGTCGAGCGCGGCGGGACGCTCGTCCGAGATTTTGAAACGGAAGAATTCAAGGCGGCCGTCGGATTTGCGCGCGATCTATTTGCCGCTGGCCTCTATCATCCGGACACCGTCACGTTCAACAGTCCGATTCAGATGGAGACGGCGTTTCTCGGCAACAAGGCAGTTTTCGCGCCGCACAACATGGCGTTCTACAACAACCTGTGGCGGCGCGGTCTGCAGGCGAATCCGCCAAATATCCCGCGCGTGCTGCCGCCTTTCTCCAGTGACGGATCAAGTAAGCCGGTCTTCTTTCTGGGAACGCGGATGATCACGACGACGACCTTGAAGAAGGCACCGGTCGAGCGCATCAAAGAGCTCCTGGGCATCCTGGACTGGTTGGCGGCTCCATTCGGCAGTCAGGAGGATCGACTGCTCAGCTTCGGCGTCCCTGATGTGGATTACACGCTGGACAGCAGCGGCAATCCGGTGCCGACGGATCGCGGACCGGTCGATGCGAGTTACGTGCCGTGGCGCTACCTGTCGCAGCGGCCCTATGTGATCTACGATCCCGACCTGCCTGACTATGCGCGAACGCTGCAGAATGACGAGCAGATGCTGGCGCCGATCGGAGTCGAAGATGCGGCATTTGGCATCTATTCGTCGACAAATGCGGCCAAGGGGATCCAGATCAGCTTGAGTTTGAACGACGGCCTGTCCGATATCGTCCAGGGCCATCGGCCACTGAGCGACTACGACAAGCTGATCAAAGAGTGGCTGACCAACGGCGGCGAACAGATGCGGTCGGAGTACCTGGAGGCAATGACAGCGGCGGCATAGGTGGACCGACTCCTCGCCGCTTCGGCCGCTCAGCCCAAGGTCACGTCTGTGAGCTGCGCGCAGGCGGCGAGGAGTGCGCTTTGGAATTCGATGTTGCGGGCCTGGGGATGAGGGTCTTTCGGTTGCTGGTGGTAGAAGTGCTGGCCGGTGACGTTGGTGGCTGGGTCGGCACCGGCGGCTAGCCAGGCTTGCGTGAGTGGGCCTTGACTGAGGTCGTCTGGCGCGCTGGGGCCGCCCATTCTGGTGGCGACCCAGCCTGGCTCGACCGAGTTGGAGTAGGTCGACGGCCGCAGGCGCGCTACGGCGAAGGCGAGGAGGACGTCGTGTAGTTTGGAGTCGGCGTAGGCTTGTAGGCCGTCCCAGGGGCGGGCGGTCCAGTCGAGGTCAATGAGACCTGGATTGCCGCGTTGGTGCAGGCCGGAGCTCAGGTAGACCAGCCGCTTGGGCGGCGTGATCAGGGCCGTCAGCACGTACGGGGCGAGGGTGTTTACGGCCAGGACGTGGGGGAGACCATCGACGGTCTCGATGCGCTGCGGCTCACGATTACCGACGCCGACGTTGTGGATGACGGCGTCGAAGGTGCCTAAGGCGTTTACCTGGCGGCCGACATCCTTCATCTGTTCGATGCTCGATAGGTCGCCAAGGACGACCGCTTCCGCTTGTGGCACGGCGGCTAGCGCTTCGGCGGAACGGCGTGCGCTGCGGGCGTGCAATACGACCTGGTGTCCTGAATCGACGAGTGTCTGGGCGGCCATGCGGCCGAGGCCGTCTGAGGAACCGGTGATGAAGAT
>DASYKL010000121.1:0-1969 GCA_035995405.1 Chloroflexota bacterium | reverse complement strand
AGCACGCCGGCACGGGTCAGGCAGAGCGATCACGCGCTCGTCCAGGTCCGCGATGTTGTTTTCGGCTACGTCAAACATCGGCCCGTGTTACGCGGCGTCGGATTTGACATCGCCCCCGGCGAGCAGGTCGCGCTGGTTGGTCGGACCGGAGCCGGCAAGAGCAGCTTACTGCACCTCGTGGCTGGCTTCTATGCACCGTGGGCGGGCTCGGTCCACGTTATGGGTGTGGATCCGCGCGCGGTCGACGAAGACCAGCGGCGACGACTCGTCGGGGTTGTGCCCCAGACAGTCCACCTGTTCAGCGGATCAATTTTCGACAATCTCAGTCTTGGCGATTCTGGGGTTACGCAGAGCCAGGTCGAGGCGGCGACCCACCTGGTAGGCATGCATGCATTCGTAAGCTCGCTGGCACGCGGTTACGCGACCCGTCTGGGTGGTGTGGGACGCGGCGACGGCATGCAGCTCTCGGCGGGCCAGCAGCAACTGCTCGCGCTTGCTCGCGCACTCATCTGGGACCCACGCGTCATCCTCCTGGACGAAGCAACCTCCAGCGTTGACAGTGCCAGCGATGCAATATTTCGCGATGCACTGCGCAGGGTCGTTCGCGAGCGAGGCAAGGCTGTGCTGACGATCGCTCACCGACTGTCAACGGCGCGCGACGCCGATCGTGTTCTGGTGCTCGATCACGGGCGGCTCATCGAGTCCGGCCAACCAGACCAGCTCATCGGCAAGGGTGGCCGTTTTGCGGTCATGCTCGAGCTCGAAGCATCGGGCTGGGATTGGCGCCCCGGCGCGATCGTCGAATCCGGCGTGCCGACGCGCTGAAAGGAATCACCGCAATGTCCTACGAAGTCAACCAGCGCGATCCAGTCCTCGCGGCAGACCTGGTGCTGCGTCTCGCGCGCCGCCACTTGCCCTCCGCTACGAAGGTTAGTGGCGTGGATGAAACCGGTGGCGAGGCCAGGGCGTACGCCATTGATGCCGATTGGATACTGAAAACGCAGCGGCCGCATCGGGTACGACCCCGGACCAGTCTGGCCAAAGAAGCATTCCACCTGGGGCAGCTCGCCGAGAACGCTCCTGAGGTCAACGTGCCGCGGGTACTCGGCTACGGCCGCCAAGGCGACGTGGAGTACATCCTGATGACTCGCATGCCAGGTGTCGCGTTGCGCTATGTCGCGGTGGAAGGCGACGCTCGAATGGGGTTGCTCCGTGATCTAGGCGCTGCGCTCAGGCGGATGCACGGTCTGTCGCTTGACCCATTCGTGAACAGCCAGCTCTTTCCCGGCGATGCCGACAGCGCGGCAATCGCAGACCGTTTGGCACGTGATCTGGATCGGGCAGTCGAGGCGGCAACCGCACAGCGCGACGAGTGGACTCTGCCGGTTTCACCGGCTGACTTTGCGCAAATCGTGCGTGAGGGCGTGCGGAGTGTGACGGATCCACCGGTCGCACTTCACTCCAACCCAGGGCCCGAACACGTCTTCGTCGATCCCACTACGCTGAGACTCAGCGGGATCATCGACTTCGGCGATGCGTACCTCAGTCACCCGGCGATGGACATGCGGCGCTGGGGCGCGCCCGCGGATCGCTCGGCGTTGATCGCCGGCTACGCGGCTGACGGTCCACCGAGCGATACTTTCCACGCGAACTGGCGGGCAATATCAGTTGCCAACTTGATGTTGGACTTCGCGTCCCGCCCCAGTCGAAGGATCGAAGCGTTACGCAGCCTGCAATTGTTGATGGCGACCTAGTGGCCTGACAGGGAGCCCGGCCAGGCGCTGCTGGATAAAGGAGGCTCCCGTGGGACAGTTCGCAGCGATTTAGCCACTAACCGTGATCGTGCCCATCATGCCGCGGTCTTCCTGCGGCAGACCCAAGTACTGATACGTACCGGGCACATTAAGCGTGTGCGACCATGTGCGGCTGTCGCGGTGGTGAAACCTGTCGCTTCAAATGGTCACGACAT
>DASYKL010000120.1:0-3584 GCA_035995405.1 Chloroflexota bacterium | reverse complement strand
CAGTTCTCGCGAAAAGCTTAAGAACAATCACGACACAGCCGATGATCTGTACAGAACAATGCCGATTGGCTTGAATCGCGCGCTCCAGGTTCGGGCTGCCGACCGTCTTCGGGCGGTCCTCGAGCGAGACCACGCCAGCGGCTTGCCCACGCTTGGCGCGCTCAGTGAGCTCGATCAGCGTGAGCTGTGTGAGGTAGGTGGCGGCCGCCTGGCGGTCGTCGCGATACGGGTCGAGCCATGGGCGGTGCGCGAGGCAGCGCAGCTCGTGGAAGAACAGGTGCGTCGCACCGACCTGTGCGGGGCGTTGGCTGAAGACATGCTGCTGGTGCTAGCGCCAGGGTTAGACGCGGTTGGTGGCAGGTACCTGGTTGAGCGCCTCGCGGAAATGCTGTCCCACTTACAAGCCAGGGTTGGGGTGGCGTACCGCTCGTCGGCGTCGGCGACGGGGTGGAGTGCCCAGGAGCTAGCGGCGGAGGCAGAACAGTACGCGACAGATGTTGGCGACACTGGCCTGGGGGTCAGTACGGCTTCAGTCGCGTAGCGCGATTCCGGGTCGCGGTACAACGAACGCGGTGAACGGCGCGCCGCAATTGGGTGTTCCGCGAGTGGCACGTGCTCCGCGGGCGGCGCTGGTGCCGCCGGCTTTGTTCCTGGCCATTTCGGCCACGATCCATGCAGCCTCGTTTTTCGGCCTGAACGCACCCGTCAGCCTGCTCTTGCTGCTGTCGGTGGCCATCCTTTTGACCTGGCTGCCGGCGCTGGTCGTGCTCGTGACGTCGAGCCGCCGCGGGATCAGCGGTGGGGCCCTGCTCGGCGCCTTGCCGCCGGTGTTCGTCCTGGCAGGCGTGGTGCTGATGGCCTACGTCACAGTGAGCTTCTTTCTCTACCTCGGCGCGTCGCTGGGTGGCCCGCAGGCGCGGGAGGTTCAGATCCGGTTCTGGACCGGGTATCCGTTGTTGTTCCACTACTTTGCCCTTGGCGTGTTTTTGGCCCAGCGACGGCTCGTCCAGCCTCCTCACTCGCAACACAGACGGCCTGGGTTTGGACCGCGCAATGTGTATGCGCTCGCGCCGCGGGCGCGGCGGCGGACGCTGGCGACGGCGATTGTGCCGATTGTGGCCGGGCTGGCGCTGGTAGCAGCCCTGCCGACGCTTGGCTCCGGCGTGGCGGTCTTCGGCCTGGTACTGGCGGCGGCGTTGGTGTCGTGGCTGACAAAGTCGGCGGCGGTGCTGCGGCGCGTGGCCTGGGTTGAAGTCACTGAGATTGGTATTCGGACGCGCGACCTGCTGCAGCGCGAGCGTCTGGCGCGCTGGGCCGATGTGAGCGATCTGCGCGAGATTGCCGCGGCCGATGGGCGCGGCAGCCATGCCGAGGTGCTGCTGGTCAGCCGAGACGGCCGAGTCCTGGCCCGCCTGACCTCATGGCTAGTCGGTTTCGAGGCGCTGACAGCAGAGATTCAAGCTCACCTGAGTAACGCCCACAATTGAGCGCGCACGCGAGCGTCCAGGCCCCGACCCGAAAATCGCGTTAGCGCTTGAGCCGCAGTCCGTGCGTGTACGGTTGATGCGTAGAGCGCAGGATGTTGCTGCAGTTCGGGCAACTGATGTATCGGCGGCGCCGGCTGGTTCTGGCTTTGTGGGCCGCAATTTTGCTTTTGGCTTTGCCCATCGCCCCTGGCGTCTTCCATGCCCTCAGCGCGGGCGGCTTTACCAGCCCTGACCTGGAGGCTTTTCGCGCCGGCCAGCTACTCAGCCAGCGGTTCGGCTCCAACCCATCCAGCCTGTTTCTCGTGTTCGAGGACCCCAGCGGTACTCTCGCCGCCGATGACCCGCGCTTCACGCAACAGGTCAATGACTCGCTTATAGGCGTGAAGCAGCTCGACCTGGTCGAGCACGTCGCAACGGCACAAGACAACGTGCGCCAGATCGCCCCCGATAAGCGTGCCCAGTACGCCACCGTGTCCCTGACACCGGCGGCCGACAACGTTCGCGACGTATCGCTGACCATCGAGCACGCGCTGCGGCCGACCGGCCTGCAAGTCACCCTGACCGGCGCCCCGGTCTTCTATCAGGACATCTTTGACGTCACCGAACGCGACCTGCGGCGCGCCGAGCTGCTGTCCATTCCGACGGCTGCCGTTGCCCTCGTCCTCGTCTTTGGCTCGGTGGTGGCTGGGGCGGTGCCAGGCCTCGTTGGCGGTACCGCGGTAGCAGTGACCCTGGCGCTGCTGGTGTTGCTGAGCCGCTTCGTCGAGCTGTCGATCTTTTCGCTCAACCTGTCGACCATGCTGGGTCTCGGTCTCGGCATCGATTACTCGCTGTTCATGGTCAGTCGGTTTCGGGAGGAGCTGGCCCGCGGCGAATCGACCGAACGCGCCGTCGCCTGGTCAGTCGCGACCGCTGGTCGCGCCGTGCTCTTTTCGGGGGCGACCGTGATGATCGGTCTGCTGGCCTTGTTGACCTTCGACATCACCGCCTTGCGGTCGATGGGTGTCGCGGGGGCACTGGTCGTCGCGATCAGCATCGCCGGGGCATTGACGTTGTTACCAGCATTGCTAGGCGTGCTCGAGCGACGGATCGACGCGCTGTCGATCGGCCCACTCGCCGCGGCCGCGGCTCGGGCAGGTCAAGGAAACGGGTTCTGGACCCGTCTGGCACACGCGGTCATGGCACGTCCGGTGTTGTTCCTGGTGCCGCTGCTGGCGCTGCTCGTCGGACTCGGACTGCCGTTCTTGCGCGTCGATCTCGGTGCGCCGGACGCGTCGATCCTGCCGACGGATGTCCAGTCGCGCAAAGGCTTCGACCTCTTGCGGATGCACTGGGGTGAGGGCGAGCTGGCGCCCGTGCTACTGGTGTTTCAGACGGTTGACGGCAGCGGCCCGCTACAAGCTGAGCGCGTCAAAGCGCTGGCTGAGTACATGCGGCGGGTGCAAGCTGACCCGGCCGTCGCCAGGGCGACCAGCATTGTCAGTCTCGATCCGCGTATCACGCCTGACCAGTACGCACTGATGTACGCCGACCCGACGCACATTGCTGACGCCTACGGCCAGGTCGCGGCGCAGGCGTCCGTGCGACAGGACATTCTGCTCGCAGAGGTGACCAGCCGGTTCGGCCAGACCGACGATCGCTCTAAACAGCTCGTCCGCGCAATTCGGGCGACGCCACCACCAGATGGCTTCCGTCTGCTGGTGGGCGGTGGAACCGCGGGAGTGAACGACTACGTCGATCGGCTGTATAGCCAGTTCCCGCGCGCGGCGCTGCTCGTCGTTTTGGCCATTTACCTGGTGCTGCTGCGCACGTTTGGGTCGGTGGTGATCCCACTCAAGGCGGTGCTGATGAACGTCCTGTCGATTCTGGCCAGCTATGGCGCGCTGGTCGTGATTTTCCAGGATGGGGCGCTCTCGGATGTGCTGCACTTCCAACCGCCTGGCTTCGTGGAGGCGTCGCTGCCGATCATCATGTTCTGCGTCCTGTTCGGGCTATCGATGGACTACGAGGTCTTTTTGCTTTCGCGCGTGCACGAGGCGTATCTCGATGGTGCGGACAACGCGACGAGCGTCGCGCGCGGGCTCGAGCGGTCGGGTC
>DASYKL010000119.1:0-4651 GCA_035995405.1 Chloroflexota bacterium | reverse complement strand
CGTCGCGGCGCTGCTCAATGGCGCGATTGATGGTGGTGTGGCGCAGCCGCCGGACCAGCTGGCGCTGGAGGACAAGGGCTTCCACGTGGTCTACGACCTGGCGGCGCAGAAGCTGCCGTCAATTGGCACCGCGATTGTGGTCCAGCGCATGTGGCTCAATGCCAATCCCGACGTCGCGCAGCGCTACGTTGACTCGATCGTCCAGGGTATTGCGCGCAGCCGGAGCGACAAAGCCTTCTCGCTCACCGTCCTGCAGAAATACCTGAAGAACGACGACCCGCGGGCGTTGGGCGTCACCTACGACTTCTTTGTGGGCCAGGTCACACCACAGTACCCATTGATCAAACCCGAAAACTTCACCGACGCGATCACCCAACTATCGGCGACGAACGACAAGATCAAAGACTACGACTACACCAAGATGCTGGCGCCGCAATTCGTCCAGAGCGCCGTGGACCGCAAAATCGGCCAGTAGCCTGGCCACCGAACAGCATGTCACCGGCCCCGCTCTTTCGGTTACTCTAAGCGCGCCGGTTTGGGTACATGGGAGATGACGTCCAGGGGTCTGATCTAAGCGCGTTCGATGTTGCTCGCCAGGCTGAGCTTCTCGAACTGACCCAGGACGCCATCCTCGTCAGGGACCTGTCGAACAGCGCGATCACGTATTGGAATCGTGGCGCCGAGCAGCTGTATGGCTGGTCGCGGGAAGCCGCGCGCGGACAGCTTACCCATACGTTGTTGAAGACTGTCTTCCCCGTTTCGCTCGACGCGCTGAACGAGGCGCTCGTCACCAATGGCTACTGGGAAGGCGAGCTGATCCATACCCGCCAGGACGGCAGCCAGGTGGTCGTCGCGAGTCGGCAGGCCGTCCAGCGCGATACCGATGGGCTGCCGCTGGCGATTCTCGAAATCAATACGGACATCACTGAGCGCAAGCGCGCCGAAGCGGAGCAAGTGAGGCTGGCGGCCGAGCAACGGGCCCGTCAACTCGCCGAACGATCTCTCGAGCGGTTAACTACCTTGCAACGGGTGACCGCGGCGCTGTCAGAAGCGCTGACGCCCGCCGAAGTTGGGGCCGTGGTCATGGGGCAAGGCATTCGTGCTCTGGACGCCACTTCGGGCCGAATTTCGCTCTTGCGAGCGGATGGTGAAACGGTCGATGTCGTGTCGTCAACGGGCTACACCAGCATCCGTAGTCCGATCCGGCTCGACGAACCGTTGCCGACCAACAAGGTGATTCGCACGGGCCAGGCGATGTTCGCGCCAACGTTCGCCGAGGTCCTGGAGCAGTTTCCGAGGATCGGGCAGGCGGTCGCGCCGCTCATTCCCGGGGCGCTGGCGTCGGTGCCGCTCATCGTCCAGGGTCGCGTGATCGGCGCCATGACGCTGGTCTTCAACGGCGACCGAACCTTTGACGCATCCGACCGCGAGCTGCTGACTGCTCTGGTGACCCAGGCCGCTCAAGCGCTCGAACGATCTCGGCTCTACGAGCTGTCGCTCCTCGTCCAGGAGGATTTGCGTCGCTCGCGCGACCAGCTGGCGGCCATCCTTGGCGGTATTGCGGAGGGCGTGACGGTCCAGGACGGCAGCGGCGGGCTGGTCTTCGCCAACGACATTGCCGCGCGCATGAGCGGCTTCGAGTCGGCTGTCCAGTTCACCGAGGCGTTCCCGAATGTCGTGCAGCGGTATGCGCTCTTTGATGAGCACGGTCAGCCGTTCAGCTACGACGATCTCCCCGGCCGGCGGCTGCTGCGTGGAGAACAGCCCGACGAAGTCGTCATTCAGTTTCGTGACCTCCGCGGCGGCGAGTCGCGCTGGTCGATTCTCGATGCAACGCCCGTCCGCGACGCCGACGGCACGATCCAACTGGTTGTCAATATCTTCCGCGACATCACCGAGCGGAAGCGACAAACCGACGCGACCGCGTTTCTCGCGGAAGCGAGTACCGCCCTTGGCTCGACCATCGATATCGAGATGCGTCTGCAGCACGTGGCGGAGCTGGCCGTGCCACGGCTGGCGGACTGGTGCAGCATCGATCTGTTCGACGGCGCCGACGACCACGTCGAGCGGGTCGCGATTGCGCACGTCGATGCGACTGACGAAGCCGAGGCCGAGGCAGATGCCGCGCAGCCACGCTCGTCGCTCACGGTGGAGCTGCGCGCGCGCGGCCAAACCTTCGGCAGCATGACGTTTCTGACGACGGTGTCGAACCGGGTGTACAGCCTGTCCGACCAGGCGCTGGCCGAAGATCTGGGCGTGCGCGTGAGCCTGGCGATCGACGCCGCGCGGCTCTTTGAAGAAGCGCAAGAACAAGCGAACCATCAGGCGACACTGAATGCCGCGCTCCGCGAGACGGTCGAAGAGCGCGATCGGGCGTTGTCCGACCTGCGTCAGGCGCTGCGCACGCGCGATGAGTTCCTGGCATCGGCGTCGCACGATTTGAAGAACCCGCTCGCGTCGATCAAGGCCACCGCGCAGCTGCTCGAGCGGCGGCTCGGTCGGCCAGGAGAGGTCGATGTCGATCGCTTTCGCGAAGGGTTACAACGGCTGGACGCGATCGCCACTCGCGCCGCCGGTCTCGTCGAGGAGCTGCTCGACCAGGCGCGCATGCAGATGGGTCGGCCGCTCGATCTGGATCGCCAGCTCGCGGACCTGGTCAGGATCACCCACGAAGTGGCACAGGAACAGCAGCAATCAACGGAGCGCCACACGATCCAGGTCGAATCGAGCTTGTCGGAGCTGATCGGCTTGTGGGATGCCCGCCGCCTGGGTCGCGTGCTGTCCAACCTGCTGGACAACGCGGTCAAGTACAGCCCAGAAGGTGGGCCGGTGACTGTCCGCGTGCGTCGCGACGGGGACGCGGCGATTGTCGAGGTCAGCGATAGCGGGATCGGTATTCCGCAGAACGATCAGCGTCGCATTTTCGAGCGGTTTCAGCGTGCGAGCAACGTCGAGCGACGGATTGGCGGCACCGGCATCGGCCTGGCGAGTGCGCGCCACATCCTGGACGGGCACGGCGCGACCATCGAGGTGATCAGTCGCGAAGGCAGCGGAGCGACGTTCTCGATCCGACTGCCGATCGGACTGGAGACGAGCGATACGCCCTCGCCATTAGATGCCTGAATGTCGGCACCGTGCTACTGAACGAGGTGGTGGCGACGTCGACCGCGGTCGGTGCGACCAACAGTCGGACGGAAAAAATCCAGCTGCTGACGGCCTGCCTGCGGCGCCTTTCGGCGGACGAAGTGGCTATCGCTGTGGCGTATTTGTCCAGCCAGATCCGCCAACGGCAAATCGGAGTTGGCTTCGCCGCACTGCGCAATGTACCAGCGGCCGCGGCTGAGTCGTCTCTAACGCTGGTCGAGGTCGACGCTGCGTTGGAAGCGGTCGGCCTGGTGACCGGCCGCGATTCGCAGGCCGAGCGGCGCCGTCTCCTCGAGCAGCTGTTTTCGCGCGCCACAGCCGCCGAACAGGACTTCCTGATGCGGCTCGTGCTTGGTGAGCTCCGTCAGGGGGCGCTGGAAGGCGTCATGCAAGACGCCGTCGCGCGCGTGCTGGGGGTAGCGCTGGCCGACGTTCGCCGCGCGGTCATGCTTCGCGGCGATCTCGGAATCGTCGCCGAGACAGGGCTACGCGATGGACCGACCGGACTGAATGGCTTTCACCTGCTCGTGGGGCAACCGCTTTTGCCCATGCTGGCCCAATCGGCCACGACTGTCGCCGAGGCGATGAAAAAAATTGCACTGGCCGCTCTCGAATGGAAACTCGACGGGGCCCGAATTCAGATCCACATCAGCGCTGACGAGGTCCGCGTCTTTACCCGCAGCCTGGACGACATCACCAGCCGCGTGCCCGAAGTTGTCGAGATGGCGCGGAGTCTCAGGCTGCAGTCGGCGGTGTTCGACGGCGAGGCCTTGGCTCTCAAAGAGGATGGCCGTCCACAGCCGTTTCAGGTCAGCGCCAGCCGCTTTGGCAGTCGCCTCGACGTCGAACGCCTACGGCTCAGCCTGCCGCTGACGCCGTTCTTGTTCGATATCTTGCATCTGAACGGCGAGGACTTACTGGATCGGCCCGCTGCCGAGCGGCACGCCATTCTGGCGGCCACCGTGCCAGAGCAGTGGCGCGCGCCGCGGATCGTGACGTCCGATCCGGCGGAGGCCGAAGCGTTCGTCGCCGACACACTCGCTCGCGGCCACGAGGGTGTGCTGGTCAAAGCGCTCGACTCGCCGTACGAAGCTGGCCGCCGCGGCAGCGGCTGGATCAAGGTCAAGCCCGTTTTGACTCTTGACCTGGTCATCCTCGGGGTCGAGTGGGGCCACGGCCGTCGAACGGGCTGGCTCTCCAATCTGCACCTCGGCGCGCGCGACCCGGTTTCTGGCCAGTTCGTCATGCTCGGTAAAACTTTTAAAGGCCTGACAGACGAGATGTTGCGCTGGCAAACCGAACGCCTCCAGCAACTTGAAACCCACCGCGACCGCTGGACCGTCTACGTCCGTCCTGAGTTAGTCGCCGAGATTGCGTTCGATGGTGTGCAGCGCAGCTCGCGCTACCCCGGCGGCGTCGCGCTCCGCTTCGCCCGCGTCGTGCGCTACCGCGAAGACAAGGGCCCCGCAGAAGCAGACACCATCGCCACAGTCCAGTCACTCGCACC
>DASYKL010000118.1:0-2252 GCA_035995405.1 Chloroflexota bacterium | reverse complement strand
CCGAGCGGTGACGACGGCGTCCCAATCATCGTCGACATTCAGGAACCGCGCGAGTTCGCCTTTGAGAAAATTGGCGCCCAGGTTCGTCTCGCGGAACAGCTGTAGCGCGGGTGCCATCTGCTCGAGCGGCAGGTACTCGCGTCGCACACTACTGACGACGCCATCCGAGAAGGCAACGTGGCCAGCCAGCTCTTGGCTGCTGATGCGGCTGGTCGATGCGCGCCAGGGATGCACGTGGTTGTCGACGACCGGGATGTCGGCTAGATCGATCACAGCTCCTCCGAGAGTCCGAGAACGTCGATGGCCATGAGCGCCAGGACTTTGGCACCGGCAGCGATCATGTCGCGTTCGACAAATTCGTGATAGTCGTGCGAGAGGCCGCCGGCGGCGCCCATTTCGACGAGGGTCGGAATCCGGCCGGCGTGGATCATGACGGTGGCGTCCGTGCCGCCGGGCGCGGTTTCAACGTCTGGCTGATAGCCGAGCACTCGCTGACCGACACGCAGGGCGCTGCCCACCAGCGGATGCGAGGCGGCATGGTCACGGGTTCGGCCGAGGGCGCATGGGTAGCTTCCCCGGTCGTGGGGCACCGTCAGACTGAAGCTCCAGCCGTCCGTCGGAACGCGTTCGCGCAAAAATTCCTCTATTTCCGCGCGGATGCGCTCAGGAAATGTTTCGATGTCTGACGGATACGCTCGCCCGGGCGGGTAGCGCAGGTCGATGGTTGCTTCGCACCAGTCCGCGACGGCGTTGGTTCCTCCGCGCTCGACGATCAGGCGTCCGCTCTCGCGTACGACGTTGCGCACGCCGCCGCCGACAATGGTGGTGCCGATTGCTAGCGTGGGTGGGCCGAGCAACTCCGCGTCCATCATTGGCAGCAGACGCCGCTCGATCAGTTCGGCCTGACCATCGGTCAGGGCCAACAGCAGTCGACTCATCTGCTCGACCGCGCTGATGCCCAGAAACGGCGTGGAAGCGTGCGCCGCGCGACCCTGCACGTTGAGCACCAGCAGGAGCGAGCCGCGGTGCCCGACGACGGGCGTGTAGCCGTAAGAACCGTCCAGGGCGACACCGGAGATGCGGGTCAGAAAACCATCGGAGTCCGTCGGGCCACTGAGAAAGTGGTGCTGCGCGAGCCATGAATCCGACCCGACGCACAGCGCCTCGACGCCGCTGGCCGACTCCTCCTCGTCCGCCACGTATGCGGCCACGAGCGTTCCGCGCAGCCGGACTCCCACCGCGCCGAGCGCGCGCACCGCCATGACGGTGGACGCGACTGCGGCTTTGTTGTCGAAGGTCCCGCGGCCGTACACGATCGGCATGCTGCGTGTCGTGCGCTTGGTCTCCCAGACGCGCGCCATCCGGTCGCGAATCATGACCTCATGCTGGTGGGCGCCCACTTCGAGGCGGATCCGCCGATCCCCCAGGTAGTGGACCTGGCCTTCCGCGGCGCTGAACGGATCGCCGTCGAACCACCGCTCGGCTTGCCCTTCCGGCACCGTGTCGGTGTGCGCGTCGATCACGAAGCAGGCGTCACCCTGGCCGGCGAGCACCTCGATCAGGTTCTGGCTCGTAGGTCCCAGCGATTGCTCGACGACCTCGGTTGAACCGGTACGCCCAAGCTCTCGCCGCAGACGGGCGACCAGCGTGCCGGGCTGGGACGTCGTGCCCTCCTGGCGGGCCAGGCTGCGCACGCGCACAAGGTCTTGCAACAAACGCACAGCATCCGCATCGTGTTCCTCCAGGTAAGCGACGACGCGGCGCTCCACGTCGGATCGGGGCATAGAGCGCTTCTCCTTTGGCCACCACCGCGTGGAACGATAGCAGGCAGCCGGTGTTTGGGTGAAACGTACGAGCAATAGCCAGATGACTCAGGCACACTGCCTAATGTGTTCGGTCCGACGAACATGTCAAGATCGGCGCCGGTGCTCTTGCGGGCGGTGGAAGTCTCGCGTCGATTCAGAGGACTGCAGGCGCTGACGGGCTACAACCTGGACCTGCTGGCAGGCGAAATCCTGGGTGTGATCGGCCCCAACGGCGCGGGCAAGACGACGCTGTTCAACGTCATGACCGGCTTTGTGCGGCCCACGACGGGCAGTATCGAGCTTCGCGGCGAAGACATCACCCAACTGCGTCCGGACCAGGTCGCCCGCCGAGGTATCGCCCGCTGTTTGGCGGCCTGACGACGATCGAGAACCTGCGTCTTGGCGCGGTGCAGCGCAAGGACCGGGTCGCCATTGATCAGGATGTGG
>DASYKL010000117.1:0-12150 GCA_035995405.1 Chloroflexota bacterium | reverse complement strand
GCCGCAGCGTATCGAGGATGGCCGCCACATCGTCGAGACTCAACGTGGTCTGGGTGGCATAAGCAACACGGCTCGCGTCGGGCACTTCGATGCGTTCGGCAGCAGCGACTGTCTCGACGAGGCGAAGTGCAGTGGGCGCTTCACCCAGGACGCCTTCCACCTCGGGATGGCCGGCGTGACCGATAAACAGGATCGTGTAGCCCCGCCCGGCATAGCGCAGCACGGCGGCGTGGACCCGCGACACGAGCGGGCAGGTTGCGTCTAGCGTGACCAGGTTCAGTGCGGCGGCTTCGTCGCGGACTGCCGGCGAGATGCCGTGGGCGGAAAAGATGGCGGTTGCAGCGGCTGGTATGTCGCGAGTGTCGTCAACGAAGACTGCCCCGCGGGCACGCAAATGGTCGACGACGACTTTGTTGTGCACGATTTCGTGACGGACGTAGACAGGTTGCTCGTCGCCCGGGGCGCGGCTATCGAGTGCCAGCTCAACGGTTCGAATAGCGCGTTCGACGCCAGCACAAAAGCCGCGCGGCGAGGCGAGCAAAACCGTGAACGACATCCGTCTTACATGTTGGCTGATCGTGCCGACGATCCACCAGCTTTAGCGCCTGTCACGCCCACAGGTCGCCGACCGTAAAGCCTTCCGGGAAGGGGTCGTCGGCATCCAGCACGTACTGGCTGATACCGCTGATCCAGGCGCTGCCGGTAATCGTCGGTATGACGGCCGGGTAGTCGCCAACCCGTGTTTGCTCGACCAGACAGCCGGTGAACGTGGTTCCCAGAATGCCTTCGTGGCGGAAAGGCTGTCCCAGTCTCAACTGTCCGCGGGCGTGCAGCGTCGCCATTTTGGCACAGGTCCCCGTCCCGCAAGCCGAGCGATCCAGCACGCCGGTCCACGTATCAGGGCGCTGCCAGTCGAATTCGCCGATTGAGATGACCACGGCATTGCGCATATCCGCATCCGGGCTGTGCGCCGGGCCCGACAACTCGGCGACGCTGAAGTTGTTGACGCGGGGGTTCTCTGGGTGTCTGACGGGTAGCTGTTCGCGCGCCGCGGCTTTGATCATTTCACCCAGCCGCACAATCTGGCGGCCCTCGTCCGGAGTCAAGCGCAGTCCGAGCGCGGCAGCGTCGGCGATGACATAAAACATCCCACCGAAGGCGACATCAACGGTCAGCGTGCCGATATGTGGCACTTCCAGGGTCGCATCCAATTGCACGGCAAAAGCTGGCACGTTACGGAACGTGACGCTGGTCACTTTGCCATTGGCGCACTCGGCCGAGACCTTGATCAGTCCGGCCGGGGCTTCGAGCGTAAGCTCGGTGCGCGGTTCGCGCATCGGCAGCATGCCGGTCTCGAGTAAGACGGTCGTGACACAGATGGTGTTGCTGCCCGACATGGGCGGATAGTCGGTCTGCTCCATGATGACGAAGCCGGCATCGGCACCAGGCTGAGTCGGCGGCAGGATCAGGTTGCAGCACACTCCGGGATAGCCACGCGGCTCGCGCAGCATGCGCTTCCTCAGGTGATCGGCGTGCTGCTCCAGGTACAGCCGCTTGTCGAACATGGTCTGCCCGGGCACGTCGAGCACGCCCCCCACAATCACCCGCCCAGGCTCGCCGCCGGCGTGCGCGTCCACCGCCGTGATCATGTTCGTCAAGCGCATGCGGGCTGAATCTACCAGTTGTAGATTGGAAGAATGCAGCCCCGTGACACTTCGACCGCTAGAGCCTGGTACCTGCTCCTGCTCCTGCCGTTTATCGGCGTGTTGTGGGTGCCCTCCTACAACTCTGTTGAGCCGTCGTGGCAAGGCATTCCGTTCTTCTACTGGTACCAGTTTCTGTGGGTCCTGATCTCGGCCGTCATTACCGCGTTCGTCTATGTCATGACTCGTGAGCCAGACGTTGTCCGCCTCGAAGACCCGGCCACGCCGTTGAATGAGGACCTCGCCTGATGGACCTGGTGGCTCTGGGCGTGTTCGCCCTGCTGTTCATCTTCGTCACACTGCTAGGGTTTTTCGCGGCTCGCTGGCGAGCCGGCGACCTCGATCAACTCCACGAATGGGGGCTCGGCGGCCGGCGCTTCGGCACGGTCGTGACGTGGTTTCTCCTGGGTGGCGACCTGTATACCGCCTACACCTTCATTGCCGTGCCGGCGGCGGTGTTTGGCCAGGGAGCGATCGGTCTGTTCGCCCTGCCGTACACGATTCTGATTTACCCATTCGTGTTTGTCGTGATGCCGCGCTTGTGGTCAGTGTGTCGGACCAACCATTACATCACCGGCGCCGACTTCGTGCGGGGGCGGTATGACAGCCACCTGCTCGCCCTGGCCGTGGCGTTCACCGGCATTCTGGCCACGATGCCATACATCGCGCTGCAGCTGGTCGGCATCCAGGTGGTGCTCGCGGCGATGGGCGTGCCGAGCGAGTTTCCGCTGGTCATCGCGTTCATCATCCTGGCCGCCTACACCTATTTCAGTGGATTGCGGGCGCCAGCGATGATCGCGATCGTCAAGGACATCGCGATCTACATCACTGTCATCGTGGCCATCGTCGTCATTCCGACCCGGCTGGGTGGGTACGGCGCGATTTTCGCGGCCGTGCCGCCACAGCGACTCCTACTGACACCCGGCCAGATCACGGCGTACGCGACGCTCGCTCTCGGCTCGGCGCTGGCGCTGTTCATGTACCCGCACTCAATCACCGGCATTCTCAGCTCGAACAGCCGTGTGGCCATCAAGCGCAATGCGGCTCTGCTGCCGGCGTACAGCTTCCTGCTCGGCCTGATCGGTCTGCTCGGCTACATGGGCCTCGCCGCCGGCGTGCAACCACAGGCGCCATTTGGCGCGCAATGGGTCGTCCCGGGACTGTTCCTGCAGATGTTCCCCTCGTGGTTCATCGGCTTCGCGTTCGCCGCCATTGCCATCGGGGCGCTCGTGCCAGCATCGATCATGTCTATTGCTGCCGCCAACCTCTTCACACGCAACATCTGGCGCGAGTACATCCGACCGAATCTGACGGACCGCGACGAATCGCAGGTGGCTAAGCTCGTATCTTTGGTGGTCAAAGCTGGAGCGCTGTTCTTCATCGTCTTCTTGCCAACGCAGTACGCCATCAACCTGCAGCTGCTCGGCGGGGTGTGGATCATTCAGATCCTGCCAGCCGTCGTTGTTGGGCTCTACACGCGTTGGTTGCATCGCACGGCGCTGTTGATCGGCTGGGCGATTGGCATGCTGACGGGGACAGCGATGGCCGTTTCGCAGAACTTCGCGTCGGTGTACCCGCTCCAGATCGGCGGCTCGTCGATCGCCGGCTACGCGGCCTTGTATGCACTGATTCTGAACTTTGTCGTCACCATTGTGCTGACGTGGGTCTTCAATGCTCTGGCCCTACCCGCGGGAGCGGATCAAACGGCGCAAGCCGACTACACTGCGCTGGCTCGCGCGCCATCTTAGTGGCAGGCAGTCTGTGCGTCGCTCGCTAGTTCGCGCGTTGGGCCAGCTCGCCCGCCAGGTCGAGACGACGGGTGCCGAAGCCACGTTGCTCCCACTCGTCGCGTGGGATCATCCAGAAAACTTCTAGCTCATTGTCATCAGGGTCTTTGGCGTACAGGCTGAGGCTGTTGCCATGATCGCTTTCGCCAACCAGGTGGCCGCTGCGCTGCATCGCGTCTCGCGCTTTCGAGAGATCCTGGATGGTGGCGACTTCCCACGCCGCGTGATACATCCCGACCTGGCGCCCCTGGCTCGGCGGGCCAGCGTCGGGCCCCACGCCGAACAAGCCGAGGTCATGGTGGTTGTCACTGCCATTGGCGCGCAAAAACACCGCCTGTGGGCTGGGCATCTCCACAATCGTGAATCCCAGGACGTCACGCTAAAAAGTAAGTGATCGCTGCGCGTCACGGACCCACAGCACGAGATGATTCAGGCGTTTGATCGTGAAGTCAGCCATACCCATCAATCCTAAGCTGCCCGATCCCAGGCGGTAACGCGCGTTTGGATCTCGAAGCCTACGGATTGGTAGAGCTTGAACGGGGCGGGGTTATCTGCATCTACCCCAAGCGTGATCGACGTGGCACCGCGGCGACGCAGGTCGGCGATGGCCGCGGCGAGCAAGTGGCGCGCCAGCCCTCGACCACGCTGAGATGGGTCGACCGTGAGGTTCGAGATCCAGGCGCGCGGCTGTCCGTCAGGATTGCGATCGTCCAGCGCGAACATCGCGTGGCACGTCCCGATAATTGCGCCCTCATCGTCGATGCCCAACAGCATCCCAGGCCGCTGGCCGTGCAAGTCCGCGGCCAGCATCGCAGGTGCAATCGGGACGAAGTTCCACGTCCCAGCCCAGGCGCGGTTCAACGCCTCGAGGACCAGACCATCTTCATCGGCCTGCATCGAGCGCACCCGCACACCCTCAATGGACCCTAGCGGCGGCGTTACTGCATCTGCTGGCAACAGCATTTGGGCAATCGTGCGCACCGGCCGAAAGCCGCTCGCTTCAGCAGCCGTGACCGCCCAGTCTGCCCGGTCCGGCAGAAACAGCCGCACCAGACGACCGTCCGCGGCGGTCACCAGTTCGACAGCGCTCTTGACGATCATGCTCGCCAGCAGCGGTTCGCGCGCATCAGGCGCCAGCGCCACTCGCGCAGGCATTGCGCCGTCCGGCGCAGCTTCGGCACGCACCGCGGCCAGGCCGACCAGTCGCCCCGTTCGCACGAGCACGCGATGATCCGTCGACCAGGCGCTGACCGACCAGCCGCCGCGAGAGAAGCCGGCCGGGTCGTCCACACTGTAGGACGCTTCCCAGATGGCCTGAATCGCCTCCGCTTCCGCGGGCCGAGGCGGGCGCAAGCTGACAGCCGCGGCGTTGTCGGGACTATCGATCATACGTTGTGATTAGCACAAATGGGCGCGCCTAACAGCCTTCTACCCTCGCGGTACACTCGCTTGGGGCCGTGCAGCAAGGCACTTCCGGGACGTTCACGTACGCCAACCCGCGCACCGTGCATTGGGGTGCAGGGTGCCTGCCGCAGCACCTGGAGCAGGAGCTCGGCCAGCGGAATGCGTCGCGGGTGCTGGTGATCACAACCCACAGTGTGGCGCACAACGACGCTTTGGGCGGCCGTTTGACCGAGCTGCTCGGGCCACGCCACGTGGGACCGCTGGTCGAGATTGGCCAGCACGCCCCGGCTGCGGTAGTCGCCGAAGCGGTTGCCATTGCGCGTGAGGTCCAGCCGGATGTGCTGATCTCGTTTGGCGGCGGGAGCCCGATCGACGCAGCCAAGGCCGTCGCCTTCGCCCTGACCACGAAACTGGACCTGCGGAATCCGGCCGCGGCGGAACAAGCTCGCAGATTCCAACCGAAGCCTGATGAGTTGTTGCCTCAGATTGCCCTACCAACCACGCTGTCGGCGGCCGAGTTGTCCGGCCTGGCGGGCTTCACTACCGAGGCTGAACACGAAAAGGTTGGCTTGCGCGGCGAAGCGCTGATTCCGCGGGCGATCATCTTCGATGCCGAGCTATCGCTCGAGACGCCGCTGCCATTGTGGCTCTCGACCGGCATCCGGGCCGTGGATCACGCCGTCGAGACGCTGCTGGCGCCGGGCAGTCATCCGTTCTCCGACACGCTGGCGCTTGAAGCGCTGCGCCGGTTGCAGACGAGCCTCTTGCAGACGTGCGCGGCGCCGTCTGATCTTGCGGCGCGCACGGAGAGTCAACTCGGGGCATGGTTCTCATTCACGTTACCTGGCCCAGCCGCGGCGGGGCTGAGCCATACGCTGGGCAAGCGCATCGGCTCGCGCCACGGCATTCCACACGGTGTTAGCTCATGCCTGCTGCTGCCGCATGTGATGCGCTATCTCGCGCCTCGATTTGCGGCCGTGCAGGCCCGGATCGCTGAGGCGCTCGGCGTGCAGAACGCCGCCGATGGCGTCGCCGATCTGATTGCCCGACTTGGCTTGCCGCACCACCTGCAGGATTACGGCCTGAGCGAGACGGACCTGGTGACGGCGGCCGCACCCGTTGCGAGCACGACGTATCCGTTGGACGACCTGGTCAGCATCTACCGCGCGGCGCTCTGACCGCCTCACAATAGCGACACGATGTTCGAGACGAGATGGAGCTGGGTGACGCCGTTAGTGGGCGCAACGGCCGTATTCGTCGCGGTGTTGCTGACCACACCGCCCGGTGTGCGAGCCATCTCGGACGTGCTGCTGGGATCGGTCCGCGGGGCTAACGCAGATGCAGCGGCGTATGCGCTAGGCGCTGCAGGGTCGTTGGCGCTGCTGGCATTGCTGGGGCTGGCTGTGGTGTGCGGCGTCGTTGAAATCACGTGGCGACGTTGGCGATAGCGCGCATCACCGTTGTGTATAGGGGCGGTTGAATTGTTTGGCGCGCCGAACAAACCTGCTAGAGTCCGCCGCCATGCCAACACCAACACTCACTTCTGAACGTACGCTCGGGCCGCTGACCGCCACCCAACGAACGGACATCATGAGCTTTGCCACGACTCTGTCGCCACAGGCGCGGCAGCTGTTCCGCCGTCTGCTGATCCTGGGCCAGGAACACGGGCTGGACGGCGAGTTCATTAGCCGCTCGGCTGCCCAGGCGCGCGCCCACTTCGAGAACTAAGACGCGCTCAGTTCGTCGAGCGCTCGTCGTCGGCCAGTCGTAAGAACGCCTGCAGCGCCGACGGGTCGATCTGCAGGAACGTTTCGATTCCGCCAAAGAAGAGGCGAACGAATTTGAGCAGGTAGGCGAGGCGTTCGGCCTCGCCTCGTAGATCCTCATCGCCTTCCGCCTGGGCGATCCGCTGCGTTTCGGCAGCCGCGTCGTTCAGGCCAGCGATGACCGGGTCAAATTCGCGTTCTTTGCGCACGCGGACGGCGCGACGGAACCAGGTCCACGGTTCCGGCTCGGCCAGGTAATGCTGTCGACGGTCGCTGGGCAGGTACATGCGGCGGGCGAGTCCCCAGCCGAGGATGGCATTGAGCTGCACGGAAGCTGAGGCCCGACTGATGTCGAGGCGCTCGCAGACCTCCTCAGCGGTCATGGGTCTCCCCACGAGCAAGAGCAGGCCGTGGATGCGGCCGAGGAGTGGCGAGACCCCCCAGGCGTTGGCCAGCAGGCCCCATTCGTTGATAAACCGATCTTCGATATCCCGACGGAGATCGACTGGAGCAGTTGCAGCCATATATTTCAGACACTCCCGAACAGCACGATTCTAACCGAATGAATCTGCTAGTGCCCACGGATTTCAGCATACCGTGAAAAATCTTGCGACTCGCAAGAATGTGGCGAAGACGATTTGGCGGTCTCTTTCGGTAGACTGACTCACGTGCAGAGCGATCCTGAGTCGGCGCCTGGCGCCCTCGCTCCTCGGTCCGGCTCGGCTTTGGCCGAACACAGCGGTGTGCCGCTGGGTGGCGGCGCGGGGCTGTTTGATCATTCGGCTCGCGACCCGATCTCGCCTTCGGCTGGCATGTGGGCTGGCATCGGCGCCCTTGCCCTCACCGTCCTGATCGCCGGCTGGTTGTTCGGCATGAACCCGGCCTTCGGGAATGGCAAAGCCAATGGCACAGCCAATCAGCTCGGTCAACCAGCTGCCGCGTCGGGTACCGCCCTCCAACCAGGTACCCCAGCCTTTGAAGGCTCGCAGATCATCGCGACCAAGCCCTGCACGGGCTGCCACACTATTCCTGGTATCCCCGGTGCCACAGGAACGGTGGGTCCCAATCTCGCCGGCATCGCCAGCCGACCAAAGATTGCTGGCGGCGCAGTCGCCAACAACGGCCCCGACGACCTGATGAAATGGATCGCTGACCCGGCCGCGTTGAAGCCAGGAACACCGATGCCGAAGGTGCCGTTGACGGAGGATGAGCTGACCAAAATCGTCGCCTTCCTGGAGACCTTGAAGTAACTAACAGTTACTCTTAACGCACACGACTGGGGCGCGGGGCGCTAGGCTGGAAGCTGTGGTGGCCTGCTGCGCCTGATGACGCATGGTGCGGCCCATAACAGGACTGGAACCAAGCACGTTGTCTGTACCAGGAACTGAGCCGTCCCAACCCATCGAGGGCCCCGACGATCCGAGAGTCGTGGCACTCGTCAATAGCGTCGTCGTCTCGCGAGACCCCAACGCATTCGGCGAGCTGTACGACTGTTTTGTCGAGCGGGTGTACAGGTATCTGTACTTTCGCACCGGTAGCCATCCAGAAGCCGAGGATCTCACCGAACAGGTGTTCCTTAAGGCCTGGGAAGCTATTGGTCGGTATCGGTGGCAAGGCCGACCGTTTCTAGCTTGGCTCTATCGGCTTGCGCATAACACCCATATCGACCATGTCCGCTCTCAAAAACCAACCACCTCGCTCAACAATGACGAGCGGCCAATCGAGCTTGCGAGCGTCGCGGCGGCGGTCGAATTGGCACGGACGCTGGACGCCGACCTGCTCACCCGAGCGTTGGGCCAGCTGACGCCAGACCAGCAACAAGTCATCGTCATGAAGTTCATCGAGGGCATGGACAACGAACAGATCGCGCAAAGTATGGACAAGCGCGAAGGGGCTATCCGCGCACTGCAAATGCGCGCCCTGATGAGTTTGCGGCGGGTGCTCGAGCGGCAGGGCGAGCACGGCCAGCTATGAGCCTGCCCCAGGAGCCAGGCGACACTCGGCCTGCGCTCCAGCCGCGTCAGCCGACCCGCGAGCTGTTGCTCGCCCAGGCGCTCGATGCGTGCATTCGAGCCGAGCGTCGCGAGCCTGGATCCGCTCGCGCCATCATCGAGCTGCAGCCTGCCTGGGCACGGGCGGACCTGCACAAGCTGTTGGGTCTGGCCGGCTCATTGGATGCGGCTGCGACCAACGCGGTCATGTCTGAGACGTTCCGCGCCTCGGCGCGGGCGCGGCTGATGGCGCGAATCGGGGCGGACGCGGCGGCGGCGCCAGCGATCGTGGCACTACCGTCTGGTCGGCTAAGCGCGGTGCCGTCGAACAATGGCGCTGGACGCAGTCGTGGAGGTGGCTCGCGTTTGCGCTCGAAGTGGGCCTGGCGCGGCTGCGCCAGCCTCTTTGCGGCGATGTTGGGAGTCACCGCTACGCTGACAGCCTCTGCGAGCGCGCTCCCAGGCGAGCCGTTGTACGGCCTCAAACAGGCTCAGGAAGACCTCCGGCTGCGGATGGCCAGTGACGATCAGGCACGAGCGGTGGCACTGTTGCGCTCGGCAGATGCGCGCCTGGACGAGACCAGTCGTCTGCTGCAGCAGGGGCGAACTGGTGAGGCGGTCCAGACAACGTTGCGGTACGACCAGACTGTTGAGCGAGCGACGACCACGTTCATCGTGACAATCGAAGACACGCCCGCCGACCCACCCGCGGCGGTGCACATCGATACCAGCTTGTCGCAGCAGCAGGAACACCTGCAGGCCCTACTGCTGACGGCGCCCGAGACAGCGCGTGCCGACTTGCGTGAGGCGCTGGTCGCGACGGAGCGCAGTCGAGCGCTGGTGGCCGATCCTCGGCCCGTCGAGCGTGCTCTTGGTCGGCCGAGCAACAATCGGGGAGCCGTTGCGGCGAACGTGCCGACGCCGGCCCTCGAAGAGCTGCCAACGACGGTGCCAACGACTGTCCTAGCCAAGGCGACGGCGGTTGTGCCGAGCAGCGTCCTGGCGCAGCGTGGCGATGATCACGCGTTCCCGCCGGTGACTGCCCAGACGCAAGACGTCTTGCGGCCAGCGCCAGTCGTCACGGAGCCCGATCCACGAGGTCCCGTGCGCCTGACGACGGGGACCGCCAGTGGGACCAGTCACGGGACCACTGCGCCAACTATGCCCGGCGTGGCCAGTGATAGACCGACGGGTCGGCTGACGCTCAGCGGGCCGCCCGCGGTGAGCGTCAACGGTCGCGGCGAAGAGGGCGACAGTCCTGCGCCGCAGCCCGAGAGTGAGGTCCTGACACCCGCCCAGGCGCCGACGCGGCGTGATGACCTTGTTGGCACGCGGCCGGTCGTCCGCGCGGTGGCGTCACGTTCCGAGGAAGAGACGGTGCCGACGGCGGTGCCAGTTGCACCAGCGACGACAGTGCGCCAGGCATTGACGCCACCGGGGGCGCCAGTGGCTCAGTCTGAGTCGCGGGGTAACGTGGGTGGCGGGGTGAGCACCCAGGCGAGCGACCAGGTGGCGCGGCCGGCGACGCCGAACAGGGATGCAGGCGAGTCGAAGTCTACGCCGCCGACGCTGGCGCAGGCGACCCAGGCGCCCGCGGCGCGAGCGCAGGCGACGCCAACGGCGGTCCCGCAACAACACCGCGGCACGCCGGAAACCGCCGATTCGAACAAAGCCGGCGGCCAGGTCACCAAACCCTCGACCGCTCCAGCCCCAGCCGGGCGTCCGAAATCTGGCGGCGACGCGACCCACACCGGCGGCGATTAGGCTTCTAGGCGGCGGAGGTGGGGCGGCGGTAGCGTTCCGCTCTGGTTAGCTGGCGGGCGAAATTGCTCGCTGGCTCGGCGCTCTCGGCCAGCTTCACGCAGGGTCCATCGAGTTGGCAGGAATGTGCAATCAGTGTGACCGGCACGCCAGCCTCGTGGGCCGCCTCGATCAGCGGCAGCACTCGATCGTCGCCGCTCACGGCAAACGCATCGACCTGGCCTGATTTGAGGAGCGCCAGCCCATCTGCGACCAACCGCGCAGTGGTCGGCACGTTTCCTGGTGTTGCCGGCGGTACGTAGACCGGGTCGAGGCCTTCCGTAAAGGCGGACGTGGCTTCGTCGACGTCATACCACGCGCCGTACGCGCGCGATGTCAGCAGCGAACCCAGCGATCGCGCATGGCGCACGATGTCAGCCAACCGCGGAACTGCGTCCGGCTCAGTCGCGCGAACCGCGCGCATCAAGATTGGGTAGTCAACCAACAGCGCGACGCGCCGTTGGCGAAGCTGCTCTGCGTCGTCCGAAGTGATGCCATCAAGGATACCGATTGGATGCGTACAATCCACACCTCGGCGCCTACTCCCCGGCAGGCGCAGCTCCCCGCCGCATGCTTCGCCGTGTCTTCCTGCACGCCCTTGGCCTGACTGCCGCGACCACCCTGCCAGGCACCGCCATGGCGCGGCCGATGCCGCCACCCGAACCGGAGCCAGACAAGCGGCCGATCTCCAGCGACAATCCGCGCATCTGGCCAGCGGTCAGCCGCGAGACAGCTCTGCCGATGGGTGCCGTCGATGCGTTCAGAGCACCGCAACGGGCGAGTGAGATGGGCGTCCAGTGGGGTCGCATCATGTTCGACTGGAGCGCCATCCAGCGCCACGGCCCTGACGAGTGGTCCTTCGGCTGGAGCGACGTTGACACGGCGCGCGCCGAACGCGACGCCGGTCGGCCCATGATCGGGCAGTTCATTTCGACCCCGTCATGGGCCTCGGGCACGAGCGACCCGAAGTCGCCACCGATCGGGCTCGACCTGCCGCTGATGGACCCACGCAACGTCTGGGCTACCTGGGTCCGCGCCTGCGTCAGCCGATTCGGCGGTCTCATCGACACATGGGTGATGTGGAACGAGCCTGACGTCTGGTCTGACGACAATCATGCCCACCAGTGGACTGGCACTCTCGAGCAGTATTACCAGCTGCTCAAAGTCGGGTACCTGGCCGCCAAGTCCGCCAATCCACGCGCCAGAGTCCTGCTGGCCGGGATGACCTACTGGTGGGATGCCGCGTACGGTCGACAGCTGTATTTTGATCGGCTGCTACGGCTGATGGCGGCCGATCCGGATGCTCGCGCCAACAACTGGTACTTCGATGCGGCCGTGCTGCAGCTCTACAACGATCCGCGCGGGTTATTCGATGCCCCGCGGATTTTTCGCGACCTGATGCACGTTCGCGGCATCGACAAGCCGGTCTGGGTCAATGAAACGAACGCCGTACCCTGGGACGACCCGGCCGCGCCGCTCACCCGTGCGGATTTTCGGGCGACCCAGGATGAGCAGGCCAACTACCTGGTGCAGGCCATTGCTTATGCCCTGGCCGGCGGAGTTGAGCGGGTGGCGGTCTTCAAAATGCTCGACGATTCACCATTACGCCAGAACGTCGAGCAAGCGTTCGGCATGGTGCGGGCGGACGCCACGAACTCTGTTCGACCGGTCTTTCGGGCCTTTCAAACGCTCCAGCGCG
>DASYKL010000116.1:0-7670 GCA_035995405.1 Chloroflexota bacterium | reverse complement strand
TCGGGCTGGCTGGCGAGTCGCGAGATTAAGCAGGAACGTAGGTCAACCTGATCACATCCTCGCCAATCCGGTCATGCGTCACAAGGCGGAGCGGCGGCCGGGGTCCGGCGAAATATGGTTTGCCGTGACCAAGCACGACGGGGTGCAGGTAGATTCGATACTCATCGATCAGGCCAAGTTCGGTGAGGCTTTGCGCCAGGTTGGGGCCAGCAACTTCGATCTCCCCGTCGCGCTCGGCCTTCAGCTCGCGGATCGCGCCCTCAAGATCATCCTCAACAAGCCTGGCGTTGGGGCCGACCGACTTCAATGAGCGGGAGACGACCCATTTCGGCTGGTTCCGCCACGCCGCCGCGAAGGCGTGCTCCTCTGCATCCCATTCAGGATGATCGTCATCCCAGTAACGCATGACTTCATACATTTGGCGCCCGTACACACTGCCCCCTGCCCCTGAGCCTCCTCGATGAAGTGGCGGAAGAGCGTGGGGCTTGGCGCAAACGCCATATGGTCGACGTAGCCGTCCAGGGACTGGTTCATACCGAACACGAGCTTAGCCATACCACTTCCTTTGCCTTACGCGGCACATCCGCGCGGTTCTGATTGCGTTCGCGTTCCTGCTCAAGACAAGAACACAAGATAGAACAGCCCTGAGTGCCGACGTGCTACCCGGCACGACCATAGTGGTCATCCGCCAGGTAGATAGCTCGCCAGGCGCCGCCTCTCTCGCGGTGGGGTCGGTGCTTTTCGTGCCTTCTCGTAACAGTGCGGTTCAGGTGCGTAGTGTGACCGCCTTCACAGCGCTTCTGGCAGGCATCCCACTAGTCTGCGCAGCGTGATGACTCCCCGAGCCCGAGCATGCGCCCGGCTCCGCACCTTGGCCCTGGTCACCGCGATTGCCGTGAGTACATTTGTCTCGACGGCTGCCGCCGACGACACGCTCTACGTCCGGGACCCTCCCGCAGGCAGCGTCAGTTTCGGCAACGGCGCGAGCGGCCGCGGCCTGCCCGCTGGCACGTCGCTCGCGACCACCTTTCGCGGCGGTCAGGGCCGAGCTGGCAACATCCTGTCACCGTCGATCGAGCGCGCCGCCGCGGTGTGCGCCGTCCTTGGCTGCTGAACGACCAGCGTTCCCCGAGCCGCCGCTCTGACCAGCTCGCGATACAGGCGCACCGCCAGGATGTGCTTGCACGGCCGCGGCTCGCTTTCGGCGTGGCGCCGAAAATCGGCGCAATCGCAGCTGGATTGGGTCACCGAGTAGTAGCGGCCGGCCTGGGTCTGCGACGGCACGCCATAGAGGTCATCACCCTCAGCGTTGCGGCCGAGGAGCCACTGATCGGCCGCGGCGGCGATCTCGATGGCTCTGATGGTGCGTGGGTCGTCGGCATCGATGGTGACGGTCACGGCGGTAGCTCAGTGTACCACGACCGATCACAGGATCAATACATTTTCCGGACAACATCCGGACATTCTTGCTGCTCCTCAGTCTCTAAAGCTGCATTGGTCTTGTAGTGATGTTGTGGTAATATGGTGTGCCACCATGGACGCCCCGCCGCAGCCGCTCGCCGCCATCCGCAGGCGACAACTGCTCAGCCAGCGCGCCCTCGCCGCCCAGGCCGGCGTCGCACTGAGCACGATCTATCTGCTCGAGGCCGGCAAGACCGACCGCGCCAGCTTCAAAGTCATGCGCGCCGTCAGCAACGCCCTCGGCGTCCCGCCCGAGACGATCGCCGAATTCAGCCGCGTCATCACCTGAACCGCTGCGTCGGCGAGCGTGCCGACCAGGCCACTGACATCGCCAACTCAAGGGCCACTACTACGCCTCCAGGGCGGCCGCGCTCGAAGCCGTCGGGCTACCACTCGGCGGGTCGAACGGCTCGCGAAAGCTGAATGCCTCAGCACTTGGACCGTTGCGGCGCAGGTGTTCGAGTTTGGCCACGGCCTCGTCCGTGGACGGAATGTGATCAGCGGGCACCCACCACAAGACGAGGAATGGCTCGTCAAGGTGCTGAAACCAGTCGCGTCGGCGGCGCAGGAAATCCAGGTGACGGCTGCGGTAGACGAAGTCCCACAGGTGTTCGCGGGAATCCCAGACACCGAAGTTGACGATGATGTCGTCATCCATCGGGCGAGCCGCGGTGGCGTTGTTGGTGCCTTCGGCGACATAGCGCCAGACGAAGCCGGGGGCTTGCTCGGCCAGCGCATTAATCGGATCGAGACCGTCCATGAAATCCCGCAGTTGGGCGGAGTCGAGGGCCGCGACGGTGCGGCCGATGTTGAACACCACCAGGTGATAGTGGGCGTTTACGCCTGAGGCAGCGGACATGGCAAGGGCCATGTCAGCATGCGCCTGGTTCTATGTCAATCCGTATTGGTTTTAGAAATGAGTGCCACGCAGCACTCCCCCGGACGCGGCTGCAGACGCGCTTCGTGCCCCTCCGCCAGCTCCGCACCTGCCAGCATGCCGTCCAGCAGCGCCAGGTTCATGCCGCACGCGACCACCGGAAACTGCTGCGCGACCGAATGAAACGGGCAATTACGCAGTCGGACCGTCGCGCCATCGGTGTACGGCTCATAGCCGCGCTCCGTCAGCTGCCGCGCGAGCTCGGAAATTGCCCCGCCGTCGCCCGGTCGAGCGATCGCACGACCGAGCGCGATGCCTTCTTCGCGTGCGGCGTCGTACAGCACCGCTTCCGCGCCGGCCCGTTCGATGGCCGCGGCGAGCACGTTCGCCGCCTGCGCATACTCTCGCGGCGGCACCGCGACCGCTCGTTCGATAGCCGCGCGGCGGTACAGCTTGGCTGGCCGGCCCGCGCCGGGTCCTGAACGCGAACTCAGCCGCCGATACGCCACCTCGAGCAGGCCCGCGCCAGCCAGTCGGTCAAGGTGAAACGCGGCCAGCGTCCGTTGCAAGCCCACGGCCGCCGCGGCTTCGTTGCGGCTCACCTCGTGGCCGGCCGCGATGACATACTCGTAGAGCGACCGACGTGCCGAATCCTGCAACAGCGCAATCGCCTCCAGGTCCTGCATCAGCGCACAGATTCTAAGACGAAGCGGGACACGCTTTAGAAGAGCGGCCCCGTCCAGAGTGTCGATTTGGCGCGGCGTGATTCGACGTACACAGTATGAGCACCCCAACAGGAGCGCGTCGCGCCTGGGTCGCCGTTGCCGTCCTCGCGCTGCCTTGCATGATTACCGTCATGGACCTCACGGTCCTGAATCTGGCCGTGCCCCACCTGACTGCCGCTCTCGAGCCAACGGGCACGCAGTTGTTGTGGATTATCGACATGTACGGCTTCATGCTCGCCGGCGCGCTCATCCCAGTCGGCGGGCTGGGTGACCGCATAGGCCGCCGCAAGCTCCTGCTGATCGGCGCGGCGGCGTTCGGCGCCGCGTCTGCGCTGGCTGCATTTTCGACCACCGCCACGATGCTGATCGGCGCGCGAGCGCTCCTCGGGTTGGCCGGCGCGGCACTCGTCCCGTCCACCCTGTCGCTGATCTCCACGCTTTTTGCCGACGCCGCCGAGCGAACCAAAGCCATCGGTGTCTGGGGCGCCAGCTTCGCCGTCGGCGCCATAGCCGGCCCTCTGGTCGGCGGAGCACTGCTCGAGCACTACTGGTGGGGTGCCGTCTTTCTCGTGGCCGTACCAGTGATGGTCCTGCTGCTGATCGTCGGCCCGCTGCTGTTACCGGAGTACCGCGACCCACATGCCGGGCGGCCAGACTTTGTCAGCGGCTTGCTGGCGATTGGCGCACTACTGGCCGCGATCTACGGTCTGAAGCAGAGCGTGCAGGATGGCCTGACCTGGCTGCCGGTGCTCTTAATGGTGGCCGGTATCGGCCTCGGCGTGGTCTTCGTTCGCCGGCAGACGACGCTGGCTGACCCGATGGTCGATCTGACGCTCTTTCGCAATCGAGCCTTCAGCGTCGGGCTGGCGACCAACGTTTTGAATGTGTTCGTCTCGTTCGGCTCGTTCATCCTGGTCAGCCAGTACCTGCAGCTGGTGCTGGGCCTTTCGCCACTTCAGGCCGGCCTGTTGTCTTTGCCCGCCTCGCTGCTCGCGATTGCTGGGCCGATGCTCAGTCCGCTGCTGTCGCGCCGCATCGGTTTGCGACGATCGCTCGCCGTTCTCCTCAGCATCGCCGCGCTCGGCTTCGCGGTCCAGGCGTTCGTCGGCGGACCGTATGCCCTCGTCATGGTCGCGGCTGGCTGGGCACTCTGGGCGCTCGGCGGCTCGGCCGCGGGGACGCTGACCACGGCTGCGATCATGGGCTCGGCCCGACCGGAGCGCGCGGGCGCGGTATCGGCCCTAGCCCAGACGGGTGGCGAACTGGGTGGCGCGCTGGGAATCGCCATGCTCGGCAGCCTGGGCACCGCGATCTACCGCGCCACGGTGACGCCCGCGATACCCGAGGGCCTCGCTCCAGCCCTTTCCGCCGCGGCACGCGACACGCTCGGCGGCGCGCTGTCGGTCGCCAGTCAACTGTCCGACCCACTCGCCGCCCAGACGCTAGCCCTCACCGCGCAGCAGGGTCTGACCACTGCGGTCCAGGTGACGTCAGCCCTCGGCGCCGCGATCTGCCTAGCAACAGCGATCGCCGCGATGGTCTACCTCCGCACCCCGCGGGTCGAATGCCAGCGTTCACCCGCCGCTATTTCAAAACGCGAGCCGTGCGCCGCCGCCTAGTGTCGCGTTCCACAGTCTTTTCTCAGTCCGCAGAAGGAGCAGGCCCTGCGTCTGACCCGCTTGTCTACCCGTTGTCGGAAGGCAGCGACTTCGCAACCGGCCAGATGATCCTGGTTAATGGCGGCGCCGAAGCCTGGCAACCCCGTCGCCGCCAGCCAGGTTGGTTACGTAGGATCTATGGCACCTGTCGCTGCTCCGCCTGGGCGATGATGCGATCCATGTCCTCCGTGAGAAGATAATGCTGGTCGCGCAACGACTGTGCCGCGGCGGTTACCCGATCTACGTACTCAGAATGCGTGGGGTACCGCGCCTCGATCGATGGCCGCGGGTCGCCGTTGCTCTGACGTTCGGCTTCCGTGCGCGCGAACGGCACGAACATGCCATTCAGACCGCACAGGTCACCAGCGCGGAAGCCCGGGCCGCGAGTGTTCCAGCCTGCATGAGTTGCGAGCGGAGCGCCGAGATCGTCCGGTCGACGCAGTCCGGCCACGTCGAGGCCGTCCGAATCGGTCCTGGGCACGAAAACACGGTATTCCGCGCCTGACATGACCTCCCCGGGCAAGAAGCTGGGAATACCACCAGTCGCGGAGAACGCCGGACCGTACTCACGCGCGGTGATCGGGTTGGTGACCCCGCCAAACGTTACTCCAGGTATTTTCGGAAACCCGACACTCGCCTGGTCGGGCGAAACCAGAGTCCCGTCCTCGCGGCTCGGATACTGGCTCGGTGGAGGTTCGATGCCATCAGTGACCCAACCGTCCATAGCCACAAGCAGCGCGCGCGAAAACGCGGCGTGCGACAGGGGGTTGGTGAGCTGCTCGCAGATGCCACGGCTAGGGGCTACGTTCGAACCGTGCTGTGCGCTGGACATGAAGTAGTAGCGGGCGTTATCCGGCAGCGTTATTGGGTTGCCGAGGCCGTCGTATTGGACCAGACTGGCATTCGCCTGCCAGTACTCATTGCCCGAGTCGATCTGCATAACCAGCGGGTCGCTCTCAGGCCGCTTCAGGATGCCATCGGTTCGGCCCGTCACTGGATCTGTCGTGACGGCATAACTGAACGGGAAAATCGTGCGCGGGAATATCCCGGGCCGCCCCCACGTCGATGACTGCTCAGGGCTCGCAAAGCGCGTATTCAACTCCGAGCGATTAGCGCCCGAGATGTAGGCCAATGCTCCATCGCAGGTGCGTCGACCTGCCGTGTCTTCGTTGAACCCGAGATAGAGATAGCTGCGCAGGACGTGGCCGCTCTGACTCACGCCACTGCAGATGGCGTGGTTGATGCCCGTGCCGAGTGGGTTCGGCGTGCCATCGTCGTCCGCCGCGTCGTAGCGCAGGAACGAAATAACGTCGCGCATCGCCGCGAACCCGAGGGCCTCCGGACGCGGATTCTTCGCCGTGTACGTGAGGAGGTACTGGCGATTCGGATCGAAACCGTCGAAGACGCAGATATTGGTCCCACTTGGCTTGACGTTCTGAACTCCGCCGCCCGGATTCCGTTCGCACGTGGCGAACGCCCAGCGATCGGACGGCACTTCGACATCTTGTGACCGAATGAGCTCGCGCATCGTCAGTCTGGCCGCGGAGGTGTCGAGTGTGGCAGCTTCGTGCGATGCGATCTCAGGACGGCCACTGAGCGGTAGCGATACCGCTCCGGTCATCGGAATCTGACGTGCAACGTCGAACGTCACGGCTACAGGACCGGTCAGCGGGGCGGCCGGGTTACCGGCTATTGGGATCTGGATCGTCATACGGTCTGCGCCTGGCTGGACGTCCCCCTCCCAACCCGCCCAGGCGATCGCATATCCCTGGCGCAGGAGCAACGCGTCACCGAAATCCTCGGGCGCGGTCGGATCATTTACATTGACCGTCCCCTGTGCGTCGTTGTAACGGTTGCCGAAGTTCTTGTTGCCGCGGTTGTTGATTTCGAACAGCAATTTGCGGTTGCCAAGCCGCATGTCGACAGGCTTCAGGATGTACACGTCGGTCGAATACTCGACCATTCCGCGCGCATTCCGCGGTGCTTTGTCGAGGTCAGTGATGATCGTGTTGTGCGGATCGGACGGATCGGCTTCGAGAAAGGCCTTGCCAACGAGTTTCTCGTAGGGTCCTGAAGCGCCGGTGTCGACATTTTCGACCGCCTCGCGACGATCGATGACCACCCGCGTCACGCGCGAAGGTGGTGTTTGAACCTGCGCCGAGAAGTACGTCGAGCGAGTTGCGCTGGCGGATTGTGGCACCAGCAAGGTCGCTGCCAGCGCGGCAGCCGACGTGAGCCGAATGAGTGACGTGGTCACTGCAATCCCCTTCCGTGACCCCGATCGCTTTCCTCGCCCAGCCCGCGCGCAAATGCAGGGTCAGCCGGCCGAGTATGTCGCGTGCACTAGCCGCTGTCAACTCAACTGCAGAAGGGGCACGACCAGCTTGGGGTTAGGTTCGGCATGGGTCGTTTGGAGCACATTCTTTAGAGCCAAACTCGTTCCACTGCCGTGGGGACCGAGGCAACCGGCACGCAATGCCTGCTTGGGCGATACGTCGACCGGCCGCGCGTTATCCGGAGCCACTCGCACCAAGCGGCGTCAGAAGAACGGAACCCTCGACGACTCGGGAACTAGTGCCGAGGGAGAGAGTCGAACTCTCGACACCACGATTTTCAGTCGTGTGCTCTACCACTGAGCTACCTCGGCGTGTATGGCGAAACGAACAAAAGAGAGCGACAGCTACTCTCTCAGTGTAGCGAGGGGTGGGCGAGACAGGACTCGAACCTGTGACCTCCTCGGTGTAAACGAGGCGCTCTAACCAACTGAGCTATTCGCCCGAGGGTGTCGGACAGTGCGCTCGGAGAGACTCGAACTCTCACGCCCTAACGGGCACATGGCCCTCAACCATGCCTGTCTACCGGTTCCAGCACGAGCGCAAGCGTTATACGTACCCAACGGCCGTCGTTGGCCGGCCAGAAGTATAGCGAGCGGCCGACCTACTTCTCCAG
>DASYKL010000115.1:0-2257 GCA_035995405.1 Chloroflexota bacterium | reverse complement strand
GAGGTCTTGTGTGGTGTGTTCGCACAGCTCCTTTTTCAAGGCGTCCAGTTGCAGAGCTGGATTTTGACCGTCGCGCTTACTTACTCTGGCTATCGCCAGTTCACGTCGTTTATCCACATGTGTCTCACTGCCAACCCATTGCCGGTCGTCGGATCGTTGGGACCGCTGTTCCTCCTTTTGCGCATTGGCGTGCTTCAAGGTTGCGCTGCGAGTCGACAGGGGGTCAACGCCCGAGGCCAACAAATCGCCGGTCTGTGACGTCCCAGCCAATGACGCCCGAAAAGCCTGTGCAAACGTCAAAGTTCGATTTTTTCCCGTAACTGGCTTTTCGACACGATGCGGACTGTCACTAATAGGCGGGGTCTTCGGCTGACCCTGGAACGGTCGTATTCGAGCCGCCGAGCCAGTCAGAGCTACGGACGGTCCTGCGTATGCGTCGACTCTGGATTGGCGGTCTTACCGCCGCGCTGGCGATCGGGACAGCGCTTTTCCTGACCCATGTCGGCCTTGCCGATCCCGTAGCTGGCACCGCCCTCATTGACCTGGACCTGCGGTCTCAGCCGCTGGGGGCAGATGCGTGGCTGGATGGCCATCAGGTCGGGCGCACGCCGCTCCAGTTGCAGGTCGCACCGGGTGCGCACAGCGTCGTGCTCAAGAACCACGACGTGCTGGAAACGCCGTACGCGCTCAACGCTGACACCGAAACCGGTGTGGTCCTCAACCCGGTGTTGTGGCGCCGGCAGGCCACGCTACTCCGGCTGCGGCCCGCGCTCCCTGGCGCCCAGCTGAGTGACGTCCGCGTGTTGGCCGACGGACAGCTGGCCTTGACGATCGATCTCGCAGCCGGTCATCAGCTTCAGGCCTGGCGTCTGGAGCCACGCACGGGCGGTCTCACTCAGCTGTTGAGTGATGTCGCTGGTGTGCGTCTGGCGGTGGCGCCGGACGCATCGCGCGTCGCCTACGTCGGGTACGACGTCGGTCCAGCAGCGACATCATCAATAGCAGGCGGCGCTCTACGCCCGGGCATGGTTTGGCTGGCGGGCAGCTGGTCGGCCGGCGAACGGACTGGGTGGCGAGCGCCGCTGGCGGACAACGAACACCTGCGTGATGCGAGCTGGAGTCCGCTGGCGGACCGCTTGCTCGTCATCAGCGACACGTCACAGCCAAGCGGCAGTTTGCGCAGTCGTCTGTGGCTACTTGATGCGGCCACGCTCCAGGCTCGTGAGATCCTGACCTTGCCCAGCGAAGTCGTGCCGGGCTCGACCCTGTGGAGTCCGGATGGTAGCCGCGTCGCGTTTCTGGCGCACGCGGGCCTGCTCAACGCGTTGTGCATGCTGGAGCTTGATGGCGGCTTTCGCTACCTGGCCGACCTGGAGTTGACGAACGGCCAACCGCTAGCGTATCCCGCGGCCGCCTGGTCGAATGATAGTCAGCGCCTGGTCTTCGTCGCACCGCGCCAGGGTCCACCTGGCGCCCCGATTGGTTCGTTGCAGTCGGACACCAAGCGGGCGATCTACGTCGCCACGACGACGGACACGGCGCCGACCCTTGTCGGCGAAGCTGACATTGATGGTCTGACGTGGCGCGAAGACGGCCAACTCGTGGGTGTCAGCCGCCAGAGCACGGACGGTGCGCTGGACCTGCGTGTGGTCGGCACGAGCGGCAATGGCATCCACCTGCTGGACCTACCAGTGCAACCGACGCGCGGCTACGCGGCGGCCTGGGACATGGCCCACGCCCGCCTGCTGATCGCCAATTCGACATCAAGCGGTGCAGTCGACTATTGGGTCGCGCTGCTCGGACTGGAGGACAACCGGTGAACGTGCGCGTTCTCATGTCGCTGTTTGGGGTAGGGCTGAGTGTGCTGGGGGTGGCCTCCGACGGCCAGCCAGTGCTGGCGCAGGTGCTACTCGGCCAAGCAACACCGATCCCGCCGGGCTTGAGTGGCATCTTCACCAATCCCGGTGAATGGATGACCAGCGTCATCAACGCGATGTTACTCAGCGTCGGCCAGCGGACCAACGCCGAGGCGGTCGGCTTCATGAATTGGCTGCTCGGGAGTGGCAACGTGATCAACCAGACGCCGCCCGCTCTGTCGTACGACAACGAGGCTGTCGGCCACATGTGGAACACGATGCGCATCGCGGCCAACGGCGGTCTGGCGGCGGTCACGGTGTGGGGCGGAGTGAACATCATGAGACGTGCAACCGGCAGACTGGCGTTGGCTGCCAGGAGGATGGCGCACCCGCTCGGGCGA
>DASYKL010000114.1:0-2382 GCA_035995405.1 Chloroflexota bacterium | reverse complement strand
CAAGCTCGTCGCGAATGTGGTCTGCACTGGTGCGGACCTGCCCGGCGAGGCTGGTCACCACGGGTACCTGCGGGTCGCGCAGCGGCGATCGATCGATGATCTCAGCCAAACGCGACGCAGCTTGTTGCATCAACGGCGAGTGCGAGGCGATGCTGATTCGCAGCGGCACGACGGTGCGAGCTCCAGCTGCGCGAATCAGCTCGATGGCTCTGTCGAGCGCCGCGCGTTCACCTGAAATAACGAACTGCAAGGGCGAATTGGCGTTGGCGACGCTGACGATCTGTTCCGTGTCGGCCGATGCCTGCCGACAGGCCGCGTCGAGCGTATTTCGATCGAGCCCGATCACCGCGGCCATACCGCCGGGCCGATGATCGCCTGATTCTTTCATCAGCCGGCCTCGCTCACGCACCAGCGTCAGCGCGTCAGAAAAGTCGAGCACGCCAGCGGCGACCAGGGCCGTGTATTCGCCGAGGCTATGGCCGGCGACGAAGCGCGGCGCCTGCCAGTTCTGGCCCAGCTCGTCGAGTTTTTCGCGCACCGCCGCCAGACACGCCATCGAGACGGTGAGAATGGCGGGTTGGGCATTGATCGTGTCTTCCAGCTCGTCCGCTGGACCTTCGAAGCACAACTGCGACAGCTTGAAGCCGAGGATCTCGTCCGCCTGCTGGAACACACGCCTGGCGGCGCTGGAGGCCTCGTACAGAGCCTTGCCCATGCCGACGTACTGTGAGCCCTGGCCGGGGAAGACGAACGCTAGCTTCTGACCATCCTGGCCTGTCAGCTCAGCCGTAGCGACACTCACGGGTACTCCTGGTTGTTGCGGGGATGGTGCGGGCGAAGGTGGGATCGT
This sequence comes from Chloroflexota bacterium, assembly GCA_035995405.1. GTDB lineage: Bacteria > Chloroflexota > UBA6077 > UBA6077 > CF-72 > CF-72. The sequence continues at coordinate 1,532 of DASYKL010000114.1, read as the reverse complement.
AGTCTGCGCCGACCACAGCCCATAACTGGGAACGCCGGATGCGTCGGCCGAGCAGTATACGCGTTCTCAACCGACTGCTCATAGAGTTGCCGTCAACGGCGTGGCGGGGTATATGAGAACTGCCATGCCCGACGAGCACTCGTTTTCGGCACCCGCTCTCAAGAAAATCGATCTCACGATCGCCCGTCTGCGTCTGCTCCTGGCCGATGTGACAGCCCGCGAGGCACAGCTCGAAGAACAACGGCGGACTTGCCGTGAACAGCAACACAAGCTCGTCACGTTTAGCCTGTACGGCGATTCATCGCTCGACACCGTGCTGACGATGATGGCTGACGTCCAGGAACGGCAGGCACACCTCAATGGTCGAGCCGAGTCGCTAGCGGCCATCAGAGCGCGGGCCGAGAACGAGCTCGAGTCACTGCAGCTGACCAAAGGCATTGAAGAAGCCAAAGTCGTATTGCAACAGTTGCAGGCCCAACAAGCGCAGCCGCCCGATAGCGCCGACGCGCTAAGCCCAGCCGAGATCCAGGCCGAAATCGCTCGGTTACGCGCGCTGATCAACGAAGCCAGCGAGCGCGCCGCTCAGTCGATCGGGCGCGCCTCCCGCTAAGTCGTCTGTGTCTCCGCTAGAAGCCGCGTTCGGCGAAGACGGGTGCGATCAGATTGTCAACAGGGGCGTAGTCGTCTGTGAGGACGGGGGCCGCGGCTTCGTCCAGCCATTGGTGCATCACATCCCCAGGCATGATGTGCGTGACCACCGACCCATTGACGCCCTGGCCGCGTACACCGGCCAAACGGGGAGGCGCTACGGCCTGGTTGCCTGCCGCCACGACGTACGTGGACGGTGACGTGCTCTGCCACGGTTCGCTATCGGACAGCACCTGCACCGCCGGCCATACCTGCAGCACCGTCGACGTGTAGGCGGGAATGAACTTGCCACCGCGGAGCTTGTCTATGACCAGGGCCAGGTAAAAGCCGTCGTTCTTCAACAGCTGCTTCAGCTCCACGTCGAATTCGCGCGTCGTCAAGTGATACGGAATCGACAGGTCGTTGAATGCGTCGCCGATGATCAGGTCGTACTGCCCTGCATTGGTTTGCACGAGCTGGTTCAGCATCAGCCGACCGTCGACGTTGTACGTGACGATGTTGGTCGTCGTCGGATCCACCCCGAGCTGTTCGTAGACCGTCTGCGTCACGCCGGGGTCGATCTCCATGATCTCCTGTCGCGCGTTCGGATACGTCGCTTCGATGTGTCGGGCCAGCGTATAGCCGCCGCCACCGATATAGAGCACCCGAATCGCCTGGTTCGGCGCTCGCTGTGCCAGGTAGTCGGCAATCTCCGCGTACACCTTGATGTAGCCGTACTCGAGGAAATGCGGGTCTTCCAGCGAGTTGTAGCTGTGTACCAGGTGATCGAGGATCAACTCTTTGACCGTCTGGTGATCAGACTGCGGCCCCGGTGCAATCCGGATGCAGTAGTAGGACGTCTCGTGCAAGCAGCCCGTACTGGTTGCCTGGTCCCAGCCATCGCG
>DASYKL010000113.1:0-6547 GCA_035995405.1 Chloroflexota bacterium | reverse complement strand
TGGCCTGGATGGACCATCAGTGGGGCAACTTCGTGGTGTCCTCGGCGGGCGGCTGGGATTGGTACAGCTTGCAGCTGGACGATCGGACGGAGTTGATGCTGTACGTCCTGCGGGGGGTGAACGGCGAGACGACTGGTGTGTACGGCACGCAAGTGTTGGCTGATGGCAGCGTTGTGGATTTGACGCCGGGCAGCGTGAGGAGCGAGCCGCTGGGGACGTGGCGGAGTCCCCATACCGGCGGGGTCTACCCCTCAGGCTGGCAGCTCACGCTGCCCGGCGGTCAACACTTGACGCTGCAACCGCGGCTAGCAGACCAGGAGCTGTACTTCCCCGGCCTGGACGGTTCCCGAACAGGCGTAGGAGGAATGGCGTACTGGGAAGGCGCCGTCAGCGTGACGGGCGATGGGTCTGGCGTGGGGTATGTGGAGCTAACTGGTTATGCGGCTCGCTAACTTTCGACTGTTGGTACGAGTCCGGGTCGCATGACGCGAGTACGGATCGGGGGAGCCCTGCGGGCCCCCCGCCCCCGTTCACTGCTCCGTTCGCAAGCTCACTACGCGCTCACTTCCGGGGCGACCCCCCGCTTAACGCTTCGCGCCGCCATTACAGCTGGAGTGCCATACCGCTCGGTAATCTGGAGGTGGAGATTCCACACGGCTCGGTCTCACGCTCTTGCCGATGCCGCTAGCTGTGGGGGGCCTTCATCGCTGGAGCTCTGAGGCGTCTGGCTCGGACGGTCGCGGTGTCCCGCGCTGCGACGGCGGCGCGAAGCGCTTTAAGCGGGGGGTCGCCCCGGAAGTGAGCGCGCAGTGAGCTTGCGAACGGAGCAGTGAACGGGGGCGGGGGGCCCGCAGGGCTCCCCCGATCCGTACTCGCGTTATCTCAGTGGTATTGCCCCGTGCCCAAGATATAGGTCAGCTTTTGTAGCTCCGTGAACGTCAGCCGCCTGGTCTCAGCTTGTTTCCACCATGACAGCTTGCGCCATTGGCTGTCTGGGGCGGCGTGGACGGTTAGCTCGATGGTGCTGCCGGCGTAGGCGGCATCGAACGTGAGCTTGGCTCGCCGCACGTGGTAAGGCGAGGTGACCAGGATTGCCCTGTGCAAGCCGTGGTTTTCGAGCACTTGACGGGTGTGCACCGCGTTGCCCCAGGTGTCTTCGCCCAGCGGCTCTTCCAGGATCACACCATCCGGCACACCGCGTTGCACGGCCAGGTCGCGCATGACATCGGCATTGCTTGTCCCGTTGTCATGCGCCGCGCCGGAAAAAACCAGGTATTGGCCATAGCCGTGCTGATACAGGTTGACGCCTTCCTGGAAGCGCGCCATTTGCTCGTCGCCGCTGATCACGACGATCGCATCACCGACTGTTGGCGCTGGCTGCGGTGTATCAAGCAGCAAGCCCGGCAGGAGCAGGACAGCCGCCGCCAGCACGGCAGCGCCGATCGCAATCCCTACCAGAGCGGCGCCGAGGCGCGAGAGGAAGGATGATCGAGCCGGGCTTGTTGCCGTGCGGTTCGGTCGAGCCATTGGGCCGGAACGCGCCGCGGACCGTTGCGCCCGGTAGCTCGGACTGGCGATGCCGATTCGAGATGCGGGGCGGTCCATGTTCAGGTGTACTGGTTCCTTGGCAGGCAATGCACGACGTGTACCGGAACGGGCTACAGTGCCAAACGTGCCGTTGAGGGCCGCTACGAACGAGTCAAGCCGGCTCGCAGGGTAGCACCAGCCAGCCCACTCGGGCTAAGTGTGAAGCGTGAGGCCGAGGACGCTGGCTAAGTGGCGTAGTGGTTCGCCGCTGACGGTGCCGAGGACTTCGATTGTTTGTGGCGTGTTCAGGTCGTCGGCCAGCGCGGCTGCGAACGCTTCCTTCTGCCCCGTCTCAGCGCTATCCGGCTGCTCCGCGGCCAGGGCGAGCCGTTCGGCCAGTGCGGCGGCGTTGTCCATCTCCGCCGGCGACCACTCCCAGACCGTGCGGTAGTGGTGCCCGAGCAGACACAAGCGAATCGCATCCGCCGAATAACGCTTCAGCAAGTCGCGCACGAACACCATGTTGCCGAGCGATTTGCTCATCTTCTCGCCGTCCATGCGGACCATCGCGACGTGTGACCAGATCTGAACGAATGGCCGCGCGCCAGTCGCTTTTTCGCTCTGGGCGATCTCGCTCTCGTGATGCGGAAACACCAGGTCGGCGCCACCGCCGTGGATCGTGACCTGCGGGCCGAGGTACTGATAGCAGAGTGCCGAGCACTCGATGTGCCAGCCTGGTCGACCGCCGCCCCAGGGACTGCCCCAGCACGGCTCGTCTGACTTGCCCGACCAGCCCTTCCAGAGCGCCCAGTCCAGGGGATCCTCTTTGCGCGGATCGTCGACGTCGGCGTCATCCTGCTGGGACGCGATCTCCAACATCTTCGACCGTGGCAATTTGGACAGCTCGCCGTACGTCGGCGCGGATTGCATGCGGAAGAAGACGGTGCCCCCCTCGACCACGTAGGCGGCCCCAGCACCGATCAGCCGCGCGATCAGATCGTGGATCGTGCCGAGCGCATCGGTCGCCCGCACGAAGTGGGTCGGGTCGGCCACGTTGAGGGCGCGCATATCGACGCGATACTGGGCGGTTTGCTCGTCGCCCAGGGCGCGCCAATCGACCCCGAGTTTGCGGGCTCGAGCCAGGATCGAGTCGTCGATGTCGGTCACATTCTGGACGTAGGTGACCTCGCGATCGGGGTCGAGCCAGCGCAGAGCGCGGACGAGCGTGTCGAATTGAACAAACGTGAAGGCGTGGCCCAGGTGCGTTGTGTCGTACGGGGTAACGCCGCACACATACAGCTTGATTGGCCCTGGCGGCACCGCTTTGAGCGCCGCGGACAAGGTGTCACTGAGGTTGGGGGGCACGTGTGCAGGTCTGAGCTTACAATCCGAGGCGTGCTGACGTTCCGCGCGGGTGATCCGGATCGACCGCGCGGCCACGCGCTCGTTTTCTTCCGCGATAGCGACGATGCCGACCAGGTCTGGGCGACTTATCTCGTCGTCGCGCCGATCAAGATGGATCTGGGCAAATACATCCCAGCGGCCTTTGCATCACAGTTGGCGGGTCAATTGTCTGCCGCCGGGCCGTCGGCGTATCCGCTGCCACCGGTACCTGAGCGGTTCGACGGCGGGATTCGGGCGATCGAGCGTTTGGCCGAGCTGCGCAGCGATGACGTGATCGACGGTGGAACCCTGCGCATGAGCGATCCGCTGTACGCGTTGCAGCCGGTCACCGACATCGGCACACAGTACGCTGAGGCGTGCGGCCGCTTTCTGGACGCGCAGTCACTCGATGCGCCTGCCAGCGGCGAGCTGGGACGCGACAGCGGCAGCACCGATGTCGATGAGCTGCTGCTACAGGTGATGCCAGATGCGGACAAAGTTGGTCGCCTGGCGCGCCTGACGGGGACTTTGCGCTACGCCATTGAAGGCGGCGATGCGCGGCTGGTCGACGAGACAGTCAGCGAAATGCAACGCATCGGTCGCCATTTGCTGGACAAGTACCGCCCGGCCGAGCTGATCGCGGCGGCGCAGTCGCCTGATCCCCGCCAGGCCGAGCTGGCGCAGCTGTATGTCGAGCGCTGCTATCGGCTGGTCGAAGAGGATTACGCCGCGATGGCCGATCTCGATACGCGCATCGACGCGCTGAAGTCAGCCGGTTAGGCCTCGCCTTCGCCTTCTTTGTCCGTGACGCGGACGAGGAGGACCGGACACGGCGCATGACGCAAGACACTGTCGGCCACGCTCCCGAAAAACATGCGGCCCAGCCCGGATCGACCGTGCGTTGTCATCATGATCAGGCTGGCGTGGAGCTCGCTGGCGCGTCTGACGATCGCATCGGTGGGTGGTCCCTCTGGTTCTTCATAGGTGACGCGGGTGACGCCGGCTTGCTGCAGCCGCGCGGCGACACGCTGCAGATATTCGGCGGCGGTCTCCTTGTCGGCCTCGACGATCGGCGTCGGATCGATCATCGGCGTGATGTCGCCGGCGGTTTCCGGTCCGGCAGTTTCGGCCAACAACAACTCGGCCGAGACCGTCGCGCGAAGCAGGGTGACGTTCGAGCCAAAGGCGGTCGCTAGCGCCTCGGTATGCTCGAGCACCCGCTCCGCGGCAAGTGATCCATCGAGAGCGACGAGCAGCTGCTCGTACATTGCTTGTAGCTTACGCGCTCAGCAAACGTGACTGGGCGCTCGGCGTTTAAAACATGTGCGTCATCTCGCGCTGGCTACAGCCGGGTCGGTGGTCTTTGCGTTTCGCTGACGCCACAGACTGACCAGCATCTTGCGGGCGCGGATGAAGAAGATCAGGCTGATCAGGATGTACGCGATGCTGAAGGCGTAGAGCTCAGTCTCGCCGACCTGGGTGTTGTGCATGCCCGCGCGGAGCACGCCGCCGATCACCAGCTGAGCGAAGAAGAGCAAGGCCATCAGCAGCGCTTCACCGAGGGTGTAGACCAGGCTGGCGAGCACCGCGACCCCGAACATACTCTGCGATGCGGTCAGCAAGACCTCGCCGATCTGGCGGGTATCGAGCGGCAACGCGGCAGGGTGACCCGCGCCGAAAGAGAACGCCAACGGCAGGCTACCGACGAGCAGCGTCCACTGGTTGACCTTGGCCGACAACAGCAAGCCGAGGGCAGCCACGGCTTTGCCGCGCAAGGCGAGCAACCCCGCGACCAGGAATTCGGGGGCTTCGCTGGCCAGTGGAGCGAGCCACTGGACGAGCAGGAATTCGTCTATGCCGAGTTTCTGCCCGGTATGCACCAGACCGTCCGCGAACGGCTCCGCGGACGTGCCGATGACGAACGCGGCGAACGCGAACAGGCCGAGGATGGTCAGGCGCCGCGGACCGTTGCTGAAGTTGCCAATGACGGCGGCTGGGCCGACCAGGTCGGGTTCTTCGGTCGCCTCACGCGACGCCAGCACGGCGTACACGACGAACAACGCGATCAGGATCAGGCTGTCGATCAGGCCGATACTGGCGCGAAATGGCAAGCTGAACGAATAGATCGTCGCGATCGCCAAAAAGACGAGCGGCAGGCCGGCATCGCGATCCAGGGCGAGCTCGCGTTGGCCACGGGCTAGCCAGGCGATCACGGCCACGGTTGGCCAGCCGAGGCCGAGCAGCAAGCGGTTGGAGCCCGTCATATTGGCGGCGGCATAGGGTGCGAACGTTGGATCCTGGCCAGCTTTGACGGCGAAAATGATGTCGACGGCGTATTCGGGGAACACCGCCAGCAACGCGACGACGGTTAAGGCCAGCGCGCGCGGGATGTCGTGCTCGGCTGCTTCGGCGCCCCACGCCATGGCAAACGAGGCACCGACGATGCCTATCCCGTACAGCAGTGTGGCAATTTCGACGGGGGCTGCCAGGCCGCCGTAGTGGACCATGGCGGCTGGGACGGCGGCCAGCACAGCAAGTGCAACAGCGATAAAGGTGCCCATTGACGTCCTCGAACCGTAGCAGCTATGGCACAGGCCGTTGCTCGCTCAGGGCGCGAATTGCAGTGCCGAAAGGCAGGTCAACAGGGGGATCAAGAATGGATTGTGCAGAGCCGCCTGGCTCGCTATCATTAGTCTGGTGGAAGGAGGTGATGCCAACAAATGAGTAGTCATTTAGGCGTCACCTTCGGAGCAGCCTAACCGCAGCTTCGGGGTGTGACGCCATAAGCTTTCACCGCGAAACGGGCGACCCGCAAGGGTCGTCCGTTATTTTGTATTCAGTTCTTGTGTCATGATGCTTGACGGTCCTCTCCCTACAGCGCCCGAGGGCAACAGCGTCCTCGTTGTCATGGCGCATCCCGACGATGCTGAGTTCGGCTGTGGCGGAACCATCGCCAAATGGGCCGCGGCTGGCAAAGAGATCAATTACGTCCTGTGCACTAGCGGCGATAAGGGTTCCTCTGACCCTGACGCCAGTCCCTTCCGGCTGGCGCAGATTCGGCGGACCGAGCAGATCAACGCCGCCCATGCGCTGGGTGCTCGCGAGGTCGTGTTCCTGGCGCACGAAGATGGCACCTTGCGCAACACGATCGAATTGCGCCGCGACATCGTCCGTGAGATTCGCCGCTTCCGACCGGACGCGGTCATCTGTCAGGACCCGACCATGCGGTTCGGCGGCAATCGGTATCTGAACCATCCCGACCATCGCGCCGCCGGCGACGCGTGCCTTGACGCGGTGTACCCGTCGGCTCGCGATCCACACGTGTTCCCTGAACTGATGGTCGAGAACCTGTTGCCACACAAGGTGCGCGAGGTGTTCATGTCGACCAGCCAGAACGCCGACGTCTGGGTCGACATCACGGACTGCTTCGAGCGCAAGCTTGAGGGCCTGCGTCAGCATGTCAGCCAGGTTGGCGAACGCTTCGACCAGACGGTCGAGCGGATCCGCGAGCGCTCGAAACAGAGCGCACGGCTCAACAACCTGCCTTTTGAGATGGGCGAAGGCTACCGTTACTTTCGCCTGGACTAGAGCCCAATGCCTGGCGGCTCACTGGTCTGCCTGCTCGACGTCGACAACA
>DASYKL010000112.1:0-13819 GCA_035995405.1 Chloroflexota bacterium | reverse complement strand
GGCCTTGCGGGTCAGGCACAAAGCCGACGTGGTACTCGATGTTGTTCTTGCGGTACACGACCAGGTGTTCTGGCGTTTCACCCGCGGGCGCTCCGTACGCCGCATCCATATCAGCGCGTGTATTGCCCAGGCCCCCGGCATTGGCCACCTGAGCGGCGAATGCGGTCGGGCTGGGAGCAGCCGGTGGTGACGGTTGCGGTGGAGTGGTCGGGCTGGGCGGCGACGTGGGCGGCGCAGTCTGAGCCGGCGTACCGGCGGGCAGCGGCGTCTGGGTCGGCGCACCAGCCGCGGGCGGCGCGGCTGCCGTCACTGCCGGCGGCGGAGGCGGTGGAGCAGCCTCGGCTGGCGGTTGGGTCGGCGGAGGCGGCGCCGTCGTTGGCGCGGGCACTGGTGTCGGTGTTGCCGGCAGCGGCGTAGGCGATGGCAGCGGGGTTGCCGAAGGGGCCAGCGTAGCTGAGGCCGGCAGCGTCGGTGGGACCACGGTTGGCGGCGGCGAAGCGGTTCCCGCCCGAGCGACCGCCACCGGCGTGGCGGTGCCTTCGACGGTAACGTTGACCGCCCGCGGCCGATTGACGAAATAGAAGAGCACGGCCAGGACGACAATCAGCAGTCCCCCCGCCAGGGCGACCCACGGCCAACGGTTGGAAGGCTCGGCCGGCTCAGGCGGCAGACTCGAGGGAACAGGCGGAATTGAAGACATTGTGGTGGTTGTGCTGTTTTCTGGAGTGTTCTCTCACGCGCACGTTCCGTGCCCCGCCGTTATCGTTCACCCCGTGAACGTCCGAATCGGCGAAGATGGCGGCCGCGCGGCGCTGCTCGTCGACGGCGTGGTGCAGTCGATTTCGCCCCAGGATGGTCTCCAGGCGGGCGGCTACTGGGCGGCCATGGTGCCGGCCGACCACCGCCCGCGTAACGCCCTGATCCTTGGTCTGGGCGGGGGGACTGTGGCGCGCCTCCTCCAGGCGCGTTGGGGCGACTTGCGCATTGTCGGGGTCGACGATGACGCCAGCATCGTGGCCACCGCCCAATCGGTCGGCTGGCTGCCGACGGTGGGTATCGACGTTGTCGTCGCGGACGCGTTTGCCTACGTCCAGACCTGCCAGGAACGGTTCGACTACGTGGCCGTCGATCTGTTTCGTGGCGAGCGACTCGCCCAGCGCGCATTTGGCAAGCCGTTTCTGCGGCGGCTGAGCGTACTGCTCGAGCCCCACGGACGGCTCGTCGTCAATATGTTCAAGGACCACCGCGAGCCACGGCGAGTAGACCGCATCGCCACGTTTTTCGACCTGCGCGATCGCGTCACCGTCGGCGGCAACGTGGTCGTTCACGCCCGCCGGCGGCGCTGAGCGCCGCGCAACATTCGTCGTTTGCGCTGCGTCTGTTCGGCATGGGATGTCTGCTTGTATTGGTCCTGCTGGTGATTGTGCTTGGCGCTGGCTCGGTCCTCGCCGTCGGTTTCACCATCGGACTGGTGTTGACCCTCGTCGTCGCGGGTCTGGTCGGTTGGGCCGCTGACCTGGTCGTACCAGGCCATTTGCCGGGCGGCTGGCTCGGCGCGGTGCTGTCCGGCTTGATCGGCGGCTTGATCGGCACGTGGCTGTTCGGGCTACTCGGCGTGCACGATCCTGGCTTCCGCCTGTTCGGCGTCGACCTGATCCCGGCGTTTGTCGGCGCAGTCGTCATCGCCGTCGCGCTGCAGCTCTTCACGGCGCGTCGCCCGCTCCGCTGAACGCCGCGCAGGGTCCACCCGTCGTTTCGACCGGCGCAGTCGCTAGGCTGGCGTTCGTTGACATTTGCTCAGGTGGCTCGAACAATGGGCGTAGTGCCCGAGGAGGGGACCACATGAGGCGTACCGCGTCCCTCTTGTTAGCCTGGACCTTGGCCCTTGCCGCGTGTGGCCCCGCGGCAACGCCGGGCCCGACCACTGCCCCACCGGCCGCCCAGGCAACGATTGCCCCGGCGGCCGCTAAACCGACGACGGCGCCCGCCGTCGGGCCGACTACCGCGCCCGCCGCGCCGGCGCCGACCGCTGCAGCCGCGGCGAAACCCGCCAGTGGCACACGCGGCCAGGGTGGCCAGCTCAAGATCCTGTACTGGCAGGCGCCGACCATCCTCAATACCCATCTGTCGTTGGGTACCAAGGACTACGATGCCGGCCGCCTGGTGCTCGAGCCGCTCGCCTCGTTCGGTCCCGACGGCGAGCCCGTCCCCAACCTGGCTGCCGAAGTGCCAACGCTGGCCAACGGCGGTATCTCCAAAGACCTCAAGACCGTCACCTGGAAGCTCAAGCACGGCGTCAAATGGTCCGACGGCACCGACTTCACCGCGGACGACGTCGTCTTTACCTGGCAGTACGTCGCGGAGCCGAAGACCGCCTCGACCGATAGCTTCATTGCCGAGGGCGTCGACAGCGTCGCCGCGCCGGACAAAAACACCGTCGTCGTGACCTACAAAGAATCCAACCCCAACTCGTACCAGCTCTTTGCCTCGGGCTACGGCAACATCATTCAGAAGAAGCAGTTCCAGGACTTCATAGGCGAAAAGTCCAAGGACGCACCCGGCAACCTGGCGCCGATTGGCACGGGTCCGTACAAGGTCACGGACTTCAAACCGGGCGACGTCGTCACCTATGCCCTCAACGAAAACTACCGCGATCCCGCCAAGCCGTTCTTCAAAGAGGTCCAGATCAAAGGCGGCGGCGACGCCACATCTGCTGCACGAGCCGTCTTCCAAACGGGCGACGTCGATTACAGCTGGAATTTACAGGTTGAGGCACAAGTCCTCACCCAGCTCCAGCAAGGTGGCAAAGGTGAGCTGGTCACGGCGGTCAGCCCGAACGTGGAGCGCCTGCTGATTAATTTTGCCGATCCCAACGCCGAATCGAATGGCGCACGAGCCGAGCCGAATACCAGGCACCCGTTCTTCTCCGACCTGAACGTGCGCAAGGCCTTCGCCATGGCGGTCGATCGCAAAGCGATCGCCCAGCAGCTCTACGGACCGACGGGCAGCGCGACGTGCAACATCGTGACCGCGCCTGAGTCGGTGAATTCCAAGAACACGGACGCGGCCGACGTCTGTCAGCTCAACCTGGATAAAGCCAACACGCTGCTAGACCAGGCCGGCTGGACAAAGGGCTCAGATGGCATCCGTCAGAAGGGCGGCGTCAGAATGCAAGTGCTCTACCAGACGACGGTCAACCCGCTGCGTCAGAAGGAGCAAGACATCGTCAAGTCAGGCTGGGAGAAACTCGGGGTCCAGGTCGAGCTGAAATCGATCGACGCCGGTGTCTTCTTCGGCAGTGACGCGGGCAACCCCGATACGGGCTCGCATTTCTACGCCGATGTCGAGATGTTCACCAACGGCTCGTCGGGGCCCGATCAGACCAATTACCTGGCTTACTGGACAACCGCGCAGATCGCCCAGCAGTCCAACCAGTGGCACGGCAATAACTACCATCGCTATTCCAACCCCCAGTACGACCAGCTCTACCAGCAGTACAAGAGTGAGGGTGACCCAGCCAAACGCAACCAGCTGGCGATTCAGATGAACGACATCCTGGTCAACGATGTGGTCGTCATCCCGCTCGTCGCACGGACCCAGCCGACGGACGGGAAGAGCAAGGCGATTCAAGGCAACAAGCCGAATCCGTGGGACTCGGTCCTGTGGAACGTAGCGGATTGGACGAAGACGTGAGGGGAGTTGGGGGCTGGGAGCTGGGAGCTGGGGGTGACGGAGCAGCCCGAGTTCCTACAGTAATAGCGGCTTGACACGTCAGAGTCGATCACCCCGATTCCCAACTCCCAAATCCCAGCTCCCCGTCGATCCCCCAAATCCCAACTCCTAACTCCCAACCCCCCAGATGAGTCGCTATCTGATCCGCCGCGTGCTCACGGCGTTGCCGACGCTGCTGCTGATCAGCTTCGTCCTGTACGCCGTGATCTCACTGGCCCCGGGCGACCCGCTGTCGCAGTTCGCCGCCAATCCGGCCGTGCCGCCCGAAGTCCGCGAGAATATTCGCCACTCCCTGGGCCTCGACGATCCCTGGCCCATCAGGTACGTCAAATGGCTGGTCGCCCTGGCCCACGGCGATTGGGGCTATTCGTTCGCCAGTCGGATCCCCGTCTGGGATCTGATCAAGCTCCGCGTGCCGAACACGTTGGCCGTCGTCGGCGTGGCCTACCTCTTTGCGCTGATCATCGCCATCCCGATCGGCATCCTGTCGGCAGTCAAGCAGTACTCGATCTTCGACCACGTCGCGACCACGTTGGCCTTTATCGGCTTCTCGATCCCAACCTTCTTCACCGGGCTCTTGCTGATCATCTTCTTGAGCGTGAAGCTGCAGTGGCTGCCGTTCATCTATGACTCGACCTTGCAGGTCAGAGATCTGGCGTCGCTCGGTGCACAGATCAAGCAGTCGATCATGCCCATCGTCGTGCTCGGCCTGTTTCAGACAGCCACTTTCGTCAGATACACGCGCGCCTCCATGCTCGAAAATCTGCCGCAAGATTACGTGCGCACCGCGCGAGCAAAGGGCCTCGCCGAATCGATCGTCATCAACCGCCACGTCGTCCGCAACAGCCTGATCCCGGTGGTGACGCTCATCGCGCTAACCGCGCCGACCATTTTCTCAGGCGCCCTCATCACCGAGCAGATCTTTCGGGTCCCTGGCATCGGCTCGCTGCTGATCACCTCGATCCAGAACAACGACATTCCGGTGATCATGGCCATCACCTTCACGTTCTCGTTCCTGGTCGTCGTCTTCAACGCGGTTGCCGACATGGCATACGGCGTGCTTGACCCACGTATCCGCTATGACTGAGCCGCGGGACTCCTGAGGACCATCATGGCGACAAGCGTCACCGCCCAGAACCTGGTCCGCGCGCCGGCTACCGTTGACCCGACGCTGCGCCGACCCGCACGTTCCTTGTGGTCGGACGCGTTCCGCCAATTCCGACGTCATCGGCTGGCCATGTTCGGCGTATTCACGTTCTCGTTGTTGCTAGTCGCTACGCTGCTCGGGCCGGTGATCTATCGTGCGCCCACCGACCTGATCGATTACAGCGCCGGGCTGTTGAGCCCATCGCTCGAGCATCCATTTGGCACCGACGATCTCGGCCGCGATCTGCTGGCACGAGTGCTGATCGGTGGTCGGGTGTCGATGGCTGTCGGCGTCGCGGCGGTCGTCATCGCCATCACGATGGGGACGTTGATCGGCTCGGTGGCTGGCTTTTTCGGCGGCCGCATCGACACGGTCCTGATGCGACTGACCGACCTCTTTCTGGCCTTGCCGGTGCTGCCGTTGCTGCTGATGGTGACCTACTTGTTCCGCGACCCGATGCGGAAGGCGTTTGGCCCTGAGGTCGGCATCTTCATCCTGATCGTGTCGGTCATCGGGATGTTGAACTGGATGCCGCTGTCGCGGCTGGTACGAGCCGCATTTCTGTCGATCAAGCAAAAAGAGTTCGTCGAAGCGGCGCGCTGTGTCGGCGCGAGCAATCGCCGCTTGATGGCCAACCACATCTTGCCGAACACACTCAGCGCGGTGATCGTCGCGGCGACGGTGGGGGTCGGTCAGGCGATCATCACCGAGTCGTCGCTGTCGTTTCTGGGCCTCGGCTTCCCGCCCGATGTACCGACATGGGGTCGTCTGCTGTACGACGCGCAGAACTACCTGGACCTGGCGCCGCACTGGGCAATTTTCCCCGGCCTGCTGATCTTTCTGACCGTGTTATCGATCAATTACATCGGCGACGGTCTGCGCGATGCGCTCGATCCGCGCAAGACGCAATAGACTGCGCCATGGATGGCGAAACAATTCACCGTACGGTTGAAGAACGAGCCCGGAGCGCTAGCGCGTCTTGCCGCCAAGCTGGGTGAGCACGGCATCGATATTCGCAATCTCGGCGCCGGCGCCGTAGGCACTCACGGCTTCGTTGCGCTGTCGACGAACAACGACGCGGCCGCCGGCGAGGTCCTGCGCAAAGCGCGGTACACGTTCAGTGAAGGCGAGATGCTGAACGTCGGCGTCGAGGACAAACCAGGCGCGCTCGCAAAATTGACCGGTCGTTTAGCCGACGCGGGCGTCAACATCACAGGAGTAATCCTGCTGGGTCGTCATCAAGGCAAAGCCGAGCTCGGCATCACCGTAGACGAGCCCGAAGCCGCCCGCCGCGCCATCGCCACCTAACACTGCGATCGGCGCCGCGGCACCTAGTGGCCCGTCCAGTTCGGCGTGCGCTTGTCCCCGAACGCCGCTAGCCCCTCCTTCGCGTCATCGCTCATAAACAACCGCCACACGGCCTCGCGTTCGAGGGCCAAGGCCCCTTCCATCGGCAAGTCGGCGCCCAGCCGGGTGGCGATCTTGATGTTGCCGATGGCCAGCGTCGGGCCAGTCGCCAACTTCGCCACATAGGCAACAGCCTCCGCCACCAGCGCCTCTGCGGGAAATACCCGATCCACTAGTCCCAGCTCGAGGGCACGAGCCGCGTTCACTTGTTGATTCGTGATCATCATGTCCAGCGCCCGCGTCCGACCCACCAGCCGTGACAACCGTTGTGTTCCACCGTTCCCAGGCAGCAAGCCCAGCGAAACCTCGGGCAAGCCGATCCGATAGTCCCCCTCCGCCGCAAAGCGGAAGTCGCAGGCGAGCGCAATCTCCAGCCCACCGCCCAACGCATGACCGCTCAACGCGGCAACGAAGATTTTGGGCGTACGTTCGATCTTGAGCAGGATCTCCTGAGCGTGCAGCACCGTCATGACCCGCTGTTCTTGCGTACTGCTCGCAAAGTTCGAGATATCGGCGCCGGCCGAGAAGAACCTGGGCGCCAGGTCGCTGACCAGGACTGCGGCGTGCAGGTCGCCGTTCCAACGCACCTCGTCTACAGCGGCGTTCAAATCATCGAGGAACGCGCGGTTGTACGAGTTGGCGGGCGGGCGATTGAGATGGATGAGCGCCACGCCATCGCGTTCACGAGAAACGCTGACCAGGGCCGTCTCTGACATACACCTCACGGTATCCTGCCGACGTGCAGATGTTCATCAACGGCGAACGCGTGGGCGCCGCGAGTGGGGCAACGACGGAGGTGCGCAACCCAGCCAGCGGCGAGGTGGTCGACACGGTGCCGCAAGCCGACGCCGAGGATACGAAGCGAGCCATCGAAGCCGCGGCAGCTGCTTTTCCGACGTGGAGCAAGATGCCGCCGACGAAGCGGTCGCACATCTTGATGGCCGCGGCAGCCCTCGTTCGCCAAAACCTCGACGAGATCGCCCGCCTCCTGACCCAGGAGCAAGGCAAGCCCATCCGCGATTCGAAAATCGAAGCCGAACGGTTCGTCGAGAACATCGAGATCTACGCGGGCATGATCAAAGGCGGCGTGCTTGCCGGCAAGCAGATCCCTTTGCCCTCGCACAAAGCGCAAGGCATGGTTGTCCGCCGGCCAATCGGCGTCGTTGGCGCGATCATTCCGTGGAACTTTCCGTTGACGCTGATGGCCAACAAGATTGCCCCTGCCATGGCAGTCGGCAATACGGTCGTGGTCAAGCCAGCCAGCACCACGCCGTTGGCGACGCTCAGACTGGCCGAGCTGATGGCCGAAGGCGGCCTCCCACCAGGCGTGCTGAACGTCGTCACCGGGCCCGGCGCCATCGTCGGCGAGGAGATCATTCGGCATCCGCTGGTGCGCAAGATTGGCTTCACGGGCGAGACGGGCACCGGCAAGCAGGTCGCCAAGAGCGCGGCCGACGAGCTGAAGCATGTCACCCTGGAGCTGGGCGGCTCGGACGCCGCGATCGTGTGCGACGACGCCGACATCGACCTGGCCGCGCGAACCGTAGCGATCGGTCGCTTCTTCAACGCCGGTCAGGCGTGCCTCGCCGTCAAACGCGTATTCGTTTTCGACAGCGTCGCGGACGAGTTCATCGACAAGATTGCCGCCCGCGCCAAGCGGCTGAAGTTGGGCAGCGGCACGGACGCCGACGCGCAGATGGGTCCGCTGCACACCGACAAGCAGCGGGCCGAGATCGAAAGTCAGCTAGCCGACGCCGTCCAGCGTGGTGGTCGCGTCGTCGCCGGCGGTAACCGGCCTGCGGGTGCGAATTTTCAGAACGGCTTCTTTTTCGAGCCGACGGTTGTGGTCGACGTCCCACCAGGCGCGCGGGTGTGGACCGAAGAGACGTTCGGCCCGTTGTTGCCGATCATGCGTGTCAAAGACCTGGACGAAGCGCTGGAGCAAGCCAACAGCAGTGAGTTCGGCCTTGGTTCGAGCATCTTCACGCGTGATATGAGCAAAGCCCAGCGGGCGATCGACGAGCTCGAAGCAGGTTACACGTGGGTCAACGCGGTCCAGATTGCCCACGATGAGCTGCCGTTCGGCGGCACCAAGCACAGCGGCTACGGCAAAGAGCACGGCACCGAGGTGCTCGACTACTACACCGAGCAGAAGTCCGTGGTCGTAGCCAACTGAGGCGCTCAGGACCCCAACCGTCGCAGTGTGCGACTGCGCCCCGCCTGCCGCCGCCGCCACCGCTCGGGCCTACATGGCGCAGCTCACGTCCGATCGATCGCTGCGCGCGCTTGCGTGCGGGCGTCCCGACCTGCCGGCAGTAGAACACGACGTTGTCTCAGACTGAGCGGCAGCCGCGCGACGCGGTATTGCTGGCCTGCGCATGTGCCGTTCAGATTGCCACCTACGGCTGTTTCTTCAACCTGACGCCGCTGTACCCGGCGGTTGGCCGCGACCTCGGCCTCGACCCGGGCACATTGGGTGTACTCGTCGGCGTCGGCGGCATCGTCGCCCTGCTCAGCCAGCTACCCGCCGGCAGCGGCGGCGATACCTACGGCCGCCGCCCCTTCTTCGCCGCGGGCATGGTTTGCCTGCTCGTCTGTCTTCTCCTGCGCTGGCAAGCTACACAGCCAGCAGTTCTGCTCATCGCCCAACTGGCAGCCGGTGCCGCCCTCGGCATGTGCAGCCTTAACGCCTTCGCCCTGGCCGCCGACGTGCAGGTCGCACGTAAACAAGGCCGCTCGATCGGCATCGTCAACGCCAGCGTCAGCGTCGGCCAGGTCTTTGGCTACTTGTTGGCGGGAACCCTGGGGGCCGCGCTTGGCTGGCACGAGCTGTCATTGCTGATGATGGTCGTGCCGCTCGCGATCCTGTTGCTCGTACTGCGCGTCCCAGACCTGCGCAGCAAGCCCCGTCGGACGGCCGGGCGGGCAGGCCCGATCGGCATCCTGCGCGCGCTGTCGCATCCTCGACGCCTGGCTTTTTCCGCGATCGGCGCGCTGACGCTCGGCGCGGGCTCCGGCGCAGCCTATCTGCTGCCGTTCGCTCTGCAGACACATGACTTCGGTCCATTGCTCGCCGCGGCGGTCCTCGTCCCGTACGTCGTTGGCTCGGTGATTGCGGCACCCTTCTCCGGCGACCTCGCCGCGCGTTTCGGGTCTACGCGCCTTCTCGTCATCGTGCTGATCCTGGGCACGCTGACATGCTTCGCACTGGTCTGGGCGGGCACGTCAGTGCTCGTCCTGGCCCTGGCAAATGTCGTCCTTGGACTGTCCGTGAATACGACGTTGCCCGTCGCGTCCATGCTCGTGGTCAACATGCGCGTCGGCCGCGACCCGATCGGGCCAGGCACCGCGTTGGCCGGCTTGCGAGTCGGCATGTCTCTGGGACCCTTCCTCGGGCCGACAATCGCTGGTGTGGCACTTGCCCGCGGCGGTCCCGAATGGGCCTGGGGCGCTCTCGGCCTGTGCCTGCTGGGCAGCCTCGGCCTGTTCGCGGCAGCGTCGCGTCCGACCTCACGCGGCACAGATGCGTGACGATGACGTGAGGCGTAAGTCACAATCACCGAGAGTAGGATTGATGCACAGGACCTCTTCTGGAGGACAACATGCAAATCAAATCTCTGACCGCTGGCCGATGCGCGGCCGTCGCGGTGCTACTCATGGCAGGCGTGCTCATGGCTCAGGTTGCCGTAGCATTCGCTGCTGGCCCCGAACTCTCTGCCCAACCTCAGGTTGTCGCCCAGGCGGCGACCGCGACACCCTTCCGCTTCCTGACCCCCACGCCATTCGTACCCAGGACCACAACGACGACTACCACTACTTCGTCGACGGCGCCGCGCGCGGGTGGCTTTCCACTAGAGCTCGTCCTGCCGGCTCTTGCCGGTGGCGCCGCGGCCCTTGGTAGCGGAACCTTCCTCCTCAGGCGCAAGCCCACTCGCTAGCTGGCGTCGCCGGCTAGCCGGCGTGGCGCTGGTCCTGGTGGGCGGAGCGAGCGTCGCCACCGCCGGCTGGGTCACGTACGACGCCTGGTCAACCCGCCAGGCCTGGGACGCCTCGCCCGACGCACAAGCGCTGGCGCTGCAAGCCGCCGAGCCGACGCCCATCTGGCTGCCCGCCGCCACCCCAGGCCCGCTCAGCGCCGACATCCGACCGCTCCCCACCACCGCCCCGACACCTTTGCTTTCCGCAGCGGCTCGACCCGCGCCGCCCCCGGCGTCGCCGACGCCTGAAGTCCGCGCCGAGGATATGAAGCTCGAGGCAGCCGACTTCCGTTTCCTCGATCCGCCTGAGCCTGGCGCGCATGCCAGACTCGCGATCAGCGTGGTCAACCACGGGCCCACCACCAGCGGCAAAGTGCTGCTGGGCGTGCCGGCAAAATGGTTCGAAGGCTACAGCATCATCGGCACGGGTCCCGCCGTGTCTGATGATCGGACCGACGATGACGGTCTGCGGACGTTCAGCTTTCCACCCATTCTGAGCGGGGCGACCGCCTCCTATGAGCTACACGTCACCGCATTGGGCGAAGGCACCACCGCGCCGCCTGTGAAAGCCTTGCTCGGCAATGGCGACTTGATCGGCGAAATTGGCAAGCCTTCTGTTCTGGCGCCGACGCCGCGGCCGGGGCCGGTCATGTCGCTCGACATTCCGAAGCTCAAGCTCAAGAGCGGTGTGGTCCAGACCACATGGGAGCCGCCGCCGTTCGCCATCGGTCAGATCAAAGCGTCGGCCAACGTGAGCCTGGGCAATACCGTCTTGATCGGCCATCTCAGTGGCGCCGCGGGCAACGTCTTCGCCCACCTTGACGAGTTGAAGCCGGGCGACGAGATCACTGCCGTCTCACGCGGGCTGCCGTATGGGTTCGTCGTGAGTCGCGTGTTCGAGTCGACCAACGACGATGCGGCGCCGATCGAGCCGGCCGACGACGGGCGGCTGACGTTGATGACGTGTTCTGGCGTGTGGAACCCGTTCACGCATGACTATTCGAAGCGGCTGTGGGTGATCGCCGAGGCGCCCGACCAGGCAGCCGTGACCATTGCCAATGCCAACGCCACGGCCACCGCCGAAGCCACGGCCGGCGTAGCGGCTACGGCGACCGCGTTGGCCCTCGATCCGCCAACGACGCCAACCCCTGTGCCAACTCCGTTTGCTGGCGAACCATCGTTGGCGGGTGGCATCGGCAACACCCGCGCCGACCTTGAAAAGGCTTACGGCCATGCGACCGGTGAAACCTCAGGGAAATTGGTTGTCTTCCGCGCTGCGTCGCGCGAAGTGCATGTCCTGTTCACGCCCGACCCGCCCCGCGGCGCCCTCCTGTCGATCGTCATTTCACCGTCTCTGTCGTTTGACGCGGCAGTCCGTGAAGCCCGCAAGCTATTCCCCAAAGACACCACCCCGCGCGCCGCGGCGCCAGAAGGCAACCCCCGCTTCGTGGTCGAACGCTTCACGAGCCCAACGCTAGAGCAAGCCCTCGGCACGGCCGACTTCACAGTCATCTACCCGCGCGATGACAAAGGTGCGATCACAGGAATTATCGTCGGCCTGGGCGATGACATCGACGCCCTCCTCCAACAGGCCCGCAAATAAAAGTCAGGCGGGCGAGTACGGCTCGCGCGACCACGGCCCGCGTGCCTGGAAGCCCCTCGTCCAAGGTAACGCTCACGTAACGTTACCTTCCGTTTAGTTTCATTTCCCCCACCCGCCGCCTATAGTCGCGCACCCCCCGTGCGCACCCTCCTACTCCTCGTCCTGACGGTTGCTTCGCTCCTGGTCGCACCAGTCGCCCAGGCCCGCACGCTGTACGGCGACGACGCCGCCACCGTCCCCATGACCCACCTCCCCACCTGGGTCCAGCCCGCGCAATCCACCTTTCTGTACACGTCGGACGGTGGCTCAAACCTTGCCCAAACAACAAAGCTCAAGCCATTTACCTACTTGCGCGTCCTCGGCGGCGGCACCGCCCGCCTGCAGGTCGAGGTCTACGATGAATCCGGCTCGGCCACCAGCCGAGGCTGGGTCGACCCAGGGAACGTTCTGCCGTCAGCCCCCGGCTCAGACTGGCTCGTCGCCTCCCAGGCGACGCCCTTGTTCCGCAGCGCCGATGCCAACTCGGACGCCATTCGGACCGTGGACCGCTTCAGCGCCCTGCAATTGCTCGACGGCCCCGTCCAGGACCGCATCCAGGTCCGCGTCTATCGCTCCGACTTCACGACCCTCGATCAAGGCTGGGTCGATAGCGCCGCAACGGGCCCCGCCCTTGCTCCGCAGACGCGTGTCCCGTCACCGAATCCCGACCATGCTCTGGCGCTCAAAAACCTGAGCGGCGCCAGCCAACAACAAGCCTTCCTTGATGCCGCCTCGCAGGCCGCCCGCAGCGCCGCCGCGACGACCGGCGTGCCCGCCAGCGTCACTGTCGCCCAGGCCATCCTCGAGTCCGACTGGGGTCGTTCGAGCCTGTCCCAAAATGCCAACAACTACTTTGGCATCAAAGCTATGGGCAGCCTTGGCACTGACGGCGTGGTGTGGCTACCAACCTCCGAGTACGACGCTAACGGCAATCTGTACCAGACCGTCAGCGCGTTCCGTGCCTACAAGAGCCTGACCGATTCGCTGACCGACCACGATCGGCTATTGCAGACCGCGTCGCGTTATGCCCCCGTGATGCGTGCGGCAACCGACCCACGGCAATTCGCGCAGCGGCTGTACGAGGCTGGTTACAGTACCGACCCGGCGTACGGCGACAAGCTCGTCGCCTTGATGGACGCGTACAACCTGTATCGCCTCGACGCCTGATGTGACGCGGTTCACAGAACCGCGGCGCCCTGCCGCCGTACTGTGGGGTGGATGAGCAACACGCAACGCAGCACGGGCAGCCCGCTATGCGACCGGTCATTCGGCTAGCCGGGGCGCTGATAGGATTTGCTCGCCTGAAGTGCGTCGAAGTTAATCTATGAATTCGCGGATCTTCCGCGCGCTGCACGATATTGCGGTCAAAGTCGGCGGCGTGCTCGAACCGGTTGAGCTTGCCCGACTGATCGCCGACCGTGCCCGCGACCTGCTCGACGTTAACGCCGTCGCCGTCTACCTGCTCGACGATGCCGGTGACCTGCTGCGCCCGATCTTCTCCTCAGACGCCCGCGACGACGACCCCGAGCAGCCGCTGCCAATCGGCGTCGGCGCCGCCGGACAAGCGTTGCTGCTCGGCCGACCCGTCGCGGTCGACGATCTCCAGGCCTGGCCGCACGCGAGTCCATGGGTCGCCGCCAGAGGCGTCCGTTCTGCCCTGGCAGTGCCGCTGACCGTCAACGATCGCCGCACCGGGGCCGTTGCCGTGCGCACGTCCGTCCCGCGCCAATGGACTGAGAACGATGCCGAAACCCTGACGCTGCTCGCCGCACAGATTGCTCCGCCACTCGAAGCCGCTCGATTACATGACCGAACGCGCGCCGCCCGCAAACAAGCCGAGGCGGCGATCAAGCTGCGCGACGAGGTCCTGGCCGGCGTCTCACACGACCTGGCCGGGCCGCTAGCCCGGATTCG